>JACQEY010000203.1 GCA_016200355.1 Nitrospirota bacterium | reverse complement strand
TGCCCTGAACCGGAGCTGAAACCATTCGGTTCGTCCCACGTCGTATGAGAGAAGAAACCGTCAGGGCAGTCCAAAATCAAAGGAGGCGTCATGTCCAAGAGTTTTTCGCGTAACGTGCGTCATGCCGGATTGATCAGCGCATTGGTCATGGCTCCGTGTCTTGCCATCAATGCAGGGGTGGTGTCGGCGGAGACCATCAAAGCCCAACTGGCGACCGCACCCAATGTCCCCCCTCCCATCACACGAACCCAGCCCGCCACCGTCGTGGTACACCTGGAATCGAACGAGTGGGTCGGTGCGCTTAGCGACGATAACACCTATGAGTTCTGGGGTTTTAATAAATCCGTGCCAGGGCCCATGATCCGCGTCATGGTGGGCGATACGGTTGAAATCCATTTGAAGAACCATAAGGACAGCAAGGAAGCTCACAATATTGACTTCCATGCAATCACGGGACCAGGCGGGGGGGCTAGCCTGCTCAATAGCGAGCCAGGGCAGGAGAGCGCGGGACGGTTTAAGATGATCATGCCTGGCATCTTTTTGTATCACTGCGCCACCGCATCGCCATCCATTCCCGAGCACATTGCGAATGGCATGTACGGCACGATCTTAGTTGAACCAGTGGGTGGGCTGAAGCCTGTCGAAAAAGAATTCCAGATCATGCAAAGCGAGTTTTACACGAAAGAAGGCAGCAAGGGCGAGACCTTGGAATTTTCATTCGAAAATGGGTTAGACGAGCGCTCCTCCCATGTTGTATATAACGGCAATGCGAGCTCGCTGGTCAAAAATCCTCTTCGAGCCAAGGCCGGAGACACAGTTCGGGTTTTCTTAACCAACGGAGGACCCAACCATGTCAGGTCTTGGCAGATCCTCGAACAGACGTTCGACAGGGTGTACCTCGAGGGTTCTTTGACCTCACCACCGGCGGAGAATATCAAGGTTGCCGTGAGTCCTGCAGGTGGCGCTGTCATGGCAGAGTTTAAAGTCAAGGCGCCTGGCACCTATACTTTCGTTGACCCAGTGAAGGATCGAAAGGACAAAGGCGCCCTTGGCCTGCTGAAGGTAGACTGAAGGTAGCCTAGAGGATCCGCCAACTAGGCCATCTACAAAGGCCTTAAGTACTCTGCAGGCAGGTGATCAGGATGATGGCCGTCACAGAGTAATCCAAAATTAAAGGAGGCGTCATGTCCAAGAGTTTTTTGCGTAGCGTGCGTCATGCCGGATTGATCAGCACATTGGTCATGGCTCCGTGTCTTGCCATCAATGCAGGCGTGGTGTCGGCGGAGACCATCCAAGCCCAACTGGCGAAGGCACCCAATGTTCCCCCTCCCATCACACGAACCCAGCCCGCCACC
>JACQEY010000202.1 GCA_016200355.1 Nitrospirota bacterium | reverse complement strand
TCCATCCGGTAGTTCGGCGCTTCCTTCGTGATGATCACATCGTGCACATGGCTTTCGCGGAGACCGGCGACCGTCTGCCGAATAAACGTGGCCTTCTGCTGTAAATCCGAGATCGTCCTGCATCCGCAATAGCCCATGCCGGACTTCACGCCGCCGATCAATTGGTAGATGACAGCCGAAAGTTTTCCCTTATAGGGCACACGCCCTTCGATGCCCTCCGGGACTAGCTTCTGCACCGGACGCCCCCCCTGCCCATACCGGTCTCCGCCGCCGCGTTCCATCGCGCCGATCGAGCCCATGCCGCGGTACACCTTGTAGGTCCTGGCTTGGAACAGTTCAGTTTCGCCCGGCGACTCCTCCGTACCTGCCAAGAGTCCCCCAAGCATCACCGAGGAGGCGCCTGCTGCCAAAGCCTTCGTAATATCGCCTGAATACTTGATCCCGCCGTCTGCAATGATCGGGACTCCGCTGCTCGCGAGAACTTTTGCGCAATCGGCAATCGCCGTCAGTTGCGGCATCCCGGCGCCTGACACGATGCGGGTCGTGCAAATCGAACCAGGCCCCACCCCCACCTTCACGGCATCGACGCCGGCCTTCAACAAATCCTTCGCCGCCTCAGCAGTGCCAATGTTCCCGGCTATCAGTTCAAGTTCCGGATAACGTTTCTTGATCATCTTGACCGTGTCCAACACCGCTTGAGAATGCCCGTGGGCCGTATCAACCACGACAAGGTCCACCCCGGCCTTCTTGAGCCGCGCAACGCGGTCTTCCGTCTCCGGCCCCACCCCGACTGCCGCGCCCACGCAAAGCCGGCCATGCCCATCCTTGCAGGCATTGGGATACAGGATGCGTTTTTCGATATCCTTAATGGTAATAAGCCCCTTGAGCTCGAAATGCTTGTTGACGACCGGCAACTTCTCGATCCGATGCTCGTGCAACACCTCGCGAGCCTTTTCCAAACTGGTTCCTTCGGGCGCCGTGATCAGCTTGTCCCGCTTCATGATCTGCGAGACCTTCAAATCCATCCTGGTCTCAAACCGCAGATCGCGATTCGTGAGAATGCCGACCAGCTTCTTGTCTTTGGTAACGGGAATCCCTGAGATCCGGTATTTCGCCATCAACGCATGGGCATCGCGAATCGTTTGATCGGGCGAGATCGTGATCGGATCGAGAATCATGCCGCTCTCGGATTTCTTCACCCGGTCCACTTCTGTCGCTTGATCCACCGGCGACAACACGCGGTGAATAATCCCGATGCCACCTTCTCGGGCAATGGCGATGGCCAACCGAGACTCGGTGACGGTATCCATGGCCGAACTGATGATGGGAATGTTGATCTTGATGTGGCGAGTCAGTTTCGTATGCATATCGACTTCGCTCGGCAAGATCTGAGACTTGGCCGGAACCAGCACGACGTCATCGTAGGTCAGTCCCAAACGTGGTTCTTTATCTAACATGATCGCTCCATCATCACGTTCGAATATCTAACTCGACACACTTGAACGAGATACGTTTCACGCTTCACGGGTTTACCTTCTCGATCTCTGCTACCGTTTCCGCGTTTTCCTGAAGACGCTCGCTCCCCTCGTCCGCCGGCATGAACTGTTCGACTCTGGTGTTCCCGCTGTCGACAACGAACACGCTGCCCTTTACATCGACTGCGACACCGTAGGGAAAATTGAATTGCCCTTTTCCATTCCCGAACCCGCCCCACTGGGTGATAAAATTGCCCTCTTTATCGAACTTCTCGACGCGGTGATTGCCGGTGTCCGACACATACACATCGCCAGCCCCATCCACCGTAATGCCCCAGGGAGACCGCAACTGACCTGCCTCCTGCGCGAGCGGGCTGCTGGCGTGACCCGGCTCGGCACTGCCGCCCCACTTAGCCAGCAACTGCGGGAGCACATTGGTGCTGGTGTCGAACTTCTGAATCCGGTGATTACCCATGTCGACGATGTACACAAACCCGTCCGTCTGGTCCACGGCCACGCCACGCGGGAAGTAAAATTGGCCGTCTCCGTTTCCAAAGCTGCCCCAGGACATGATGAACTCCCCGTTCATGTCGAATTTCTGGACACGGAAGTTAGCGCTGTCGACCACATAGACATACCCGCGCACTCGATCCACCGCAATGCCCCAGGGTGAGTTGAACTGCCCTTCGCCGTTCCCACGCGACCCGAACTTCATGAGATATCCGCCGAGCTTCCCGTCGAATTTCTGCACGCGATGATTGTTCGTATCGACCACCCAGACGTCGCCCTTGCCGTCGCAGGCAACCCCCGTAGGGTTATGGAAGTTCGCATTGGCCGAACCGAAGTTGCCCCAGAGGATGATGAAGTTGCCGGTATTGTCGAATTTCTGAACCCGGTTGTTGCCGTTGTCGACCACGAATAGCGACCCCTGCTGATCGACACACAGTCCGTAGATCGGGGCCATGAACTCGCCGCCATGCAGCAACGATGCGCCGCGGCCCGTACGGCCCCACTCGGACACGCAGAGATACCCAGATGTGTTGACCAGAATCGTGGCGCTCGCAGGGGTAGAGACGTTCCCTCCCACATCCTTAAACCAGACATAGATCGTCTTCTGCCCGTCTCCAAGCGACAAAATAAATGGGATCGTCGCGCCGAACTTGG
>JACQEY010000201.1 GCA_016200355.1 Nitrospirota bacterium | reverse complement strand
CGTTGTTCATTTCTTCCCGCTTCAAGACACCGGCATCCGAGACAAGAGACGGCAACTTCAATTGGGTGATCAGCCCGTACCAGGCAATCCAGTCCCGCGTCGACATCACCTTGAACATCTCGTCTTTCGTTGCGGCATGCAGGCCTTCAAAATTAACCGTTTTGACACGCGCCTTCTCCCCTTCTTTTATGAAAAACGTCAGGCGCTTCCGATCTTTATCCAAGGTCTGCACGACCGGGATCACACCACAATTGAAGTAGCCATCCCCCTGGTACGCTACGCGAATCTTTTCCGCACTCTCTTTCGCCTGCGGCTGATCAAGAAAGGCTTGGTTCTTGATCGTGATCTTCTCTTTGAGCTTGTCGTCGCTGAGCGCTGTATTCCCATCGAACACAATCTCGGTAATAAACGGTTTCTCGCGAACCAGAAAGGCCAGGGCCACCCCGCCCGTGCCCGACTCCGTTTCCGCCTGCACCTCTTCAAAGAACCCGGTTTCGTAGAGTATCTTGATCTGTCCACGGACATTTTCAGGGGTATAGGGATCGCCCGGCTTCAATGTCAATCGGCCGACAATTGCCGGCAACTCGATCCGCTTGTTCCCTCGAATCTCAATCGCCGTCACTTTGACTCCGGCCTGCTCCGCAGCGACCGCACACACCGGCAGCACCCCGGAGACCAGGGTGACGAGCAGCATGACAAAAAGCCAGCAAGTCCTGAGTGAACAGCAACCTCCTCTCACTGGATCTGCGCCCCATAGGAAGCGGGGAAAGATAATACCTGCATCATTCGAAGCCCTAACTTTTGCCGTGACCGTACAGCCTGCGCCTCTACCCACACTCATGCACGACGCGTTCTGAGCACGTATGACGGTGGCAGCAGCAAAGGTTGCTGGCGTCGGAAGTTCACATCGTCCGCGCACACGTATCCCTCGCGGCGCATGCGTGCAAAACTCCTGGATTATATTGGCCAAGTATTTGAATGTAAAGCTGAAGGCCTACATTATTTACGCAGAGTCCTCGAAAACTGGTGGGGTAGAGCGCATCAAGCGCGAAGAGCACAGCTCGCGGGACGGGCTGGAAGTTTTTTCTTCACGAGTCGCGCCTGTCGCGCACATCTTGCTTGTCTCGCTGATGATTCACGCGCAAGAGCAATGCGGGCTAAGCCCCTGCATTCCTTGACATCGCCTACCCCATCACATAGTATCGAAACATGTCACGCTTCGAAGTGCGCAAAGCCGTGATTCCCGCTGCAGGCCTTGGCACTCGCTTCCTCCCCGCGACAAAAGCGTCTCCCAAAGAAATGTTGCCGCTCGTCGACAAACCGCTGATCCAATATGCGGTGGAAGAGGCGGTCGCTTCCGGAATCGAAGACATTATCATCATCACCGGACGGGGCAAACGCGCGATTGAGGACCATTTCGACCGATCCGTCGAGTTGGAGGAAAATCTCAAAGGCAGCGGCAAAGCGCAGCTTCTGAACCAGATGCGGCACATCTCCTCGCTCGCGAATTTCTGCTACGTCCGTCAGTCGGAAGCCCTCGGACTCGGCCATGCGGTCCTCTGTGCCCAACGGCTGATCGGAGACGAACCATTTGCGGTCATTCTCGGCGATGAAATCATCGATGCCCCGGTCCCCGGTCTTGCACAACTTATTCATGTCTACAAGAAACGACAGGGCGCAGTCCTCGGCGTGCAGGAAGTGCCCCACCATGACGTCAACCGCTATGGGATCGTGGCGCCCCGAACCATTGCAACGGGATTACACCGAGTCGAGGGCCTCATCGAAAAACCAGCGCCGGCCGAAGCCCCGTCCAACCTGGCGGTTATCGGCCGCTACGTCCTGCCGCCGGAAATTTTCTCCATCCTGCGAAAAACCAAGCCCGGCAAAAATGGCGAGATCCAATTGACCGACGCGCTATTGGAATTGGCAAAGAAGTCTCCAATGTTTGCGCTGGAGATACAGGGACAGCGATATGATGCCGGGGACAAGTTAGGATTTCTTATTGCGACGGTTGAGTTCGCACTCAAGAACCCTTCCCTGGGACCAGAGTTCAGCGATTATCTGAAGAATCGGCCGCAGCCTTTTGGAGAACGCCGCACGACACGTTCACGAAAAGCCTAGACGCGGTCCTCAGCAACAGCACAATCTTCTAACTCATTTACCACTGGGCGCAATAGCGAGACCACACCGATGAACGACCCGATCGAACAAGACTTACAGCCGCCCCAGAACATCGAAATCCCAGACCAGCTTCCGCTGTTGCCGGTCCGGGACATCGTCGTCTTCCCCTACATGGTCCTCCCCTTGTTTGTCGGGCGGGAGATGTCGATCAAAGCGATTGAAGCCGCGTTAGCCGGCAATCGAATGATCTTCCTGTCGACGCAAAAGGCCTTGGACGTCGAGAATCCCTCACCGGAGGATATCCATACCGTCGGTACGGTCGGCATCATCATGCGGATGCTGAAACTGCCCGACGAACGCATCAAAATACTCGTACAGGGGCTCTCGAAAGCCAAGATTGCAGGCTACATTCAGACGGAGCCCTATTACTCCGTGCGCATCGACAAACTCACTGAACACAAGTCGGCGAGTGCCGCCCTTGAAACCGAAGCCGCCATGCGGACGGTCAAGGAACAAATCGAGCGGATCGTGAGTCTCGGAAAAATCTTGATCCCGGACGTGATGATCGTCATTGAAAACCTCGAAGACCCCGGACGTCTTGCCGACATGGTCGCATCCAATCTTGGCCTCAAAGTCGAAGTCACCCAGGCAGTCCTGGAAGTCATCGATCCGATCAAACGCCTCAGGCACGTCAGCGAGATCCTCGGTAAAGAGATCGAAGTCCTCTCCATGCAACAGAAGATTCAAGCGCAAGCCAAGGGGGAGATGGACAAGACTCAACGCGAATACTTCCTGCGCGAGCAACTCAAAGCGATTCAAAAAGAGCTGGGCGAACTCGACGAGCGCGCGGAAGAAATTACCGAGTTTCGCAAGCGGATCCTAGAACTCAAGATGCCGGAGAAGGTGCTGAAGGAAACTGAAAAGCAGCTCAAACGCCTTGAGAAAATGCACCCGGATACCGCCGAGTCTGCGACCGTCAGGACCTATATCGAATGGATCGTGGAGTTACCCTGGTCCAAGAAGTCCAAGGACAATCTCGATCTCAAGGCTGCCGCCAACGTGCTCAACGAGGACCACTACGATCTGG
>JACQEY010000213.1 GCA_016200355.1 Nitrospirota bacterium | reverse complement strand
GTTGGCGCTTATGTTGCTCCAGCGCCACGCCACGGTAACGATTTGCCATTCCAAGACCAAGGATTTGCCGGCGGTCTGTCGCGAAGCCGAACTCCTGCTGGTCGCGCTTGGGAAAGCCAAGTTTGTGACGGCCGACATGGTGCGAGAAGGGGCCGTCGTGATCGATGTGGGAACGAATAAAACTCCTGAGGGTAAATTGTGTGGCGATGTCGATTTTGAGCCAGTCAGTCAGAAAGCAGGCTGGATTAGCCCTGTACCGGGCGGTGTCGGGCCGATGACGATTGCGATGCTGCTGGACAACACGGTGGAGTCTGCTAAGCGCAAGGCGGGAATGCTGTGAGAGAAATGGGCGCTCCCTTGCTCGCAGAACGCGCACGATAAAACTGTGCTCGTCCGATGCGCGCAGGGGGAGCGCTCCATTCCTCCCACAGCTTGAAGTGGAGGGGTAAGACAAAAGATGAGTCGGGAGCCGAGGCGATTACGGGAGGTGCTCGATCGGGGACAGTTTGCTGTCACGATTGAGTACAATCCTCCCAAGGGCACCAACATCGCTGGCGTGTTAGACAACGCCAAACAGTTGGTGGGGCGCGTACATGGGGTCAATGTGACGGACAACACGGCTGCCGTGGTGCGGGCGGGGTCTTTGTCCGTCTGTCGGCTTCTGTACGAACTCGGCCATGATCCGGTGATGCAGATGACCTGCCGCGATCGGAATCGGATTGGGATACAGTCGGATCTTATGGGCGCCTCCATGCTGGGCATCCGCAACATTCTGTGCCTCACCGGGGACTATCCGACCGTTGGAGATCATAAAGAAGCGAAGCCGGTCTATGATCTGGATTCCGTCCAAGTGATGCAGCTCGTGCAAGGGCTCAACAACGGGCGCGATATGGCTGGCAACAAGTTGGATGGTTCGACGGCCTTTACGATCGGCGCCGCGGTGACACCGGAGGCCGACCCGCTGGGACCAATGCTTGCCAAGTTTGAAGTCAAGGTGAAAGCGGGCGCCCAGTTTTTCCAGACGCAGGCAATTTACCATCCGGAGCAGTTCGTGTCCTTTATGGAGGCAGTTCGTCCTTTCAAAGCCAAAGTGTTGGCGGGCATTCTCGTCCTCCGGAACGCCAAGATGGCGGAGTTCATGAATGCCAATATTCCCGGCGTGTCGGTTCCCCGGGAGATGATCGACGAACTCAGGGCAGCTGGCCCCGAGCGCGCGGAGGATGTGGGGGTGGACATCGCCGTGCGGACGATCAAGGCGGTGCGGCCGTACTGTGACGGGGTCCATATTATGGCCATCAAGGCCACGCACCGGCTGGCTGACATTATCACCAAAGCGGAAGTGGGATGATGACGATTCCCGAATTTCAGCAGCACAAACGCGACAAAAAGAAGCTCATTGTCGTCACGGCCTACGACGCCCTGTTCACACGGATTGTCGAACAGGCCGGCATTGAGGCCATCTTAGTCGGCGATTCACTTGGTGTGGTCGTACAGGGAAAGGCCAATACGCTTTCCGTGACAATGGACGAGATGCTTTATCACACGAAGCTTGTGGCCTGGGCGGCTCAGCGAGCGCTCGTCATTGGCGATATGCCGTTCATGTCCTATCAAGCCGGCCACGAAGATGCGCTTCGCAACGCAGGACGGTTTCTACAGGCCGGAGCTCAGGCCATCAAGCTGGAAGGAGGCGCGGCGGTGGTCGATCGGGTGGCTGCGATGACTAGTGTCGGCATTCCGGTAATGGGGCATCTCGGCATGACTCCTCAATCCGTCCATCGATTTGGTGGGTACAAAGTACAGGGGAAAGAATCGAATCATGCGCAGGCGCTGCTGAATGATGCCAAGGCTCTCGAAGCAGCCGGCGCCTTTGCGATCGTGCTCGAAGCGATTCCCACTGAGTTGGCCAAGACCGTGACGGAACAATTAACCATTCCAACCATTGGAATTGGGGCCGGTTCCCACTGTGACGGCCAGGTCCTTGTGCTCTATGATCTCCTCGGTCTTTTCGACGAATTTGTGCCGAAGTTTGTGAAGCCGTATGCCCATCTCAAGGCGGATGCGCTCCAAGCGCTTCGCCGTTATAAGGAAGAGGTCGAGCAAGGCAAGTTTCCCAGCGATTCTGAAAGCTACCACTGACACCCTGTAGAGGCATACAAACCAGCCGCCCGCTCCTCTAGATACCTATGTTTCTTATTTCCGATTGACGCGCAAAGGTATCACTCTTTGAGAAACGACGGACAGTCGTGCCGAGATTTGATACACCCCGTTTCAGGCTGGTCAGGGAAGCGGGGTAATGCGTGATGGAGTGGATTGAGTGGCTGCTCAGCAGTGAGTTCCGCAAGTTTCTGCTCGATCATGATCTGTTTTTCCCCTTGTTGTTTCTCGGGAGACTGGTCGGGATTACGGCGATTGAGCTTTGGCGGCCGGCCCGAGAGGTGTGCTATCGCAAGGTCATTCTGAACGATCTGACGGCCTTCGTCGTCTTTCAGTTTGTCGTCTTTCCGTCGGCGGGATACATCGATCGGTATATTGCCATCCGTCCCCAGCTGCCGGATACGATCCTGGCCATGCCGTTCCTGGTCCGCGTGTTGTGCTATTTCGTGATCGCCGACTTCGGCCATTATTGGATTCATCGCCTCATGCATACGACGCAAGTCTGGCGCATTCATAAATGGCATCATGCTCCGACCTACATGTATTGGCTGGCCGGGACGCGCACTACGGTGCCGCAACAGGTTCTTGTGAACCTGCCGTATATCTTCGCCTGGTCGTTCCTCGGAGGGGCTCCCTGGTGGATGGGATTGATGATCGGCGTGTTCAATTCCCTGCAAAACGACTGGATGCATGTCAACGTGACGTGGCGATCCAATTGGCTGGAGTGGTTGATCGTGACGCCGCGGTATCACCACATTCATCATAGCGACAACCCTGCCCACTACAAGGCGAATCTTGCGGCGCTGTTTACCGTGTGGGACCGATTATTCGGGACCTATGTCGATCCGGACGAAGTAAAGGAACCATTATCGTTCGGGATCGGCGAGAAAGTGCCCCTGGTTCGCCTGGCGTTGGGTGTCTGAGGACTGCTGGGGCGGCGACTTAACGGAGTCGTGTCGAGCAGTCCACCTGAAATACGGTGCGATCCTCCAGCCGAATCGCGGTCAACTGCCTGCCCCAGACACATCCACTATCAATCGCCAAGAGTTTGGGTTCGATGCATAATCCCAACGCAGCCCAGTGGCCGCAGATGACGGTCGCATTGACATTTTTACGGTTTGGAATGCGGAACCAGGGAAGATATCCTGCGGGGGCCTGTTCCGGTGGGCCGGAGAATCCCGACATTTCACCGGCAGGGGTGCAGGTTCGGAGTCTGGTCAACACACGAGTGATGCTCACAAGCCTCTCAGGCCCCGTCAGCGATGAATTCCACTGTGGGGTTGGTCCGTGAAACAGGCTGTGGAGGAACGACCGATAGTCCGGGCCTGCGAGTACTGCTTCGACCTCACCCGCAAAGCCGGCTGACTCGCCAATGGTCCACTGCGGGAGTAGTCCTGCGTGGATCATCAGGAATGATCCTTCGCGATAATGGAGTGGTTGGCGACGAAGCCAGGCCATTAATTCTGCTCGATCCGCTGCCGCCAGCACATCCTGAATCGTGTCTTTTGGCCGGCGTGTGACGATGTCTTCTGCGACAGCGAGTAGAAATAGATCGTGGTTTCCCAGCACGATCTGTGCGGCAGGGCCAAGCTGTTTGATGTATCGGAGGACCTCAAGCGAATTGGAGCCTCGATTCACCAGGTCACCGACGAACCACAATCGGTCTGCCGCAGGATCAAAGTTGATGCGATCGACAAGTTGATTCAGTTGCGTGGAGCAACCTTGGACATCGCCGATGGCATAAGTGGCCATGGATAGAGTGGTAGGTTAGTTGAATCGAAGTCGTGCGGGAGAGTGTCTCACGGAAATCGTGCTTCGATCACACTTCTGAGTCCGCCACGGGCGGCGAAAGTGCCGGTCACCTTGGCCCACACAGGCCGGCAGGCCTTCACGACATCGTGCAGAATGCGGTTGACCGCGTTTTCATAAAAGATGCCAACATTTCTGTACGCGTGGAGATACATCTTCAATGACTTCAGCTCCAGGCAATCTTTGTCAGGCATGTAGTGCAGCGTGATGGTCCCGAAGTCCGGTAGGCCGGTCTTGGGACAGATAGCGGTATATTCAGGAATCTCGATCGTGATTTCGTAGCCCTTGTATTGGTTCGGAAATGTTTCGATGTCTGGCAGTGGAGTGGTAATACCGCTCTTTGCATGCCGCTCGTTGTAGCCCAGCTTCGTGGTCCGCTGTTTCTTTGTTGACCCCTTACCCCTCACCCCTCACCCCTCACGTCTTCCTAGACTTGTTTCATCCACTCCACCTGGCCGATTTTTTCTAATTGAATGTAGAGGGTCACCCAGGGGCAAGGCATTTCGGGGTACACTTCGCACAAGCCTCCTTTTCGTACGCCTCCGCAAGGGCCGTGGCTCATGAATTTTGGGCACTCGGCTTTGAGCGAATTGTCGGGAATCGGAGGGCGCTTATGGACTCCACCGGCGTGCTGAGCGCCTTCGTCTTCCCCAGCGATGATCACGCGTGTTGACATAGGGACTAGTCTAGACAGGTTTTGTGGAATCGGCAATCCCTACTTTCCAATTGCATGAAATCGGTTGCACGTTCGGCAGGTGCTGAAACATTGCAAACCGCAAGATGTTAGGGCGAATGGCCTACAGCCGTGGGGTGTGCTAGGTCTTCTTTCTGGCATGGTGGGCCTTCTGAGAAGTTGCGTTGATTATCAGAAAGTTATAGTATTTTTCGGTGGTCGCATGATTCGAGCCTATAGAGATGTTTCTCATTGACAGTCTTTTTTAGGCTTTGCTACCATGTGCAGTCCTGTGAGCAGATCAGTCCCGTTCATTCAGCCCTGAATTCCTGCGGGCTTGTTGCATATAATCGTATCTTTCCGATAGGCAATGAATCTCTGTTGCCACGATAGAGGGAGGTGTTCCGATGAGTCTTGATTATGTAAAGTTTTCCGGTGGATTTGATAAGTTCATGCCCAAAGAATATCGGGACATGGTAGAGCATGGTCCGTTTGGAAAGAAAATTTCCGTCTCCCAAATGGGAAGCTTCAAGGAAATTCTTGAAGAGCATCCCATGTGTGCCGGTTGTGCGATGACTCTGTTCATCCGGCTGGCAATCATTGCCTTTCCCAACCCGGAAGATACGATCACTGTTGGAACGGCAGGCTGTGGGCGGTTGGCGATTTCGCAGGCTGCGATCCCATTTGTGTACGGCAACTATGGCGATCAGAACGGCGTCGCGAGTGGACTGACCCGCGGGCTTCGGCTGCGGTTCGGTGACAAGCCGAAAGATGTAGTCGTCATGGCGGGAGACGGCGGAACGGCGGATATCGGCTTCCAGCAAGTGCTCCATTCCTGGTTCCGTAAAGAGCGGTTCACGACGATTATGTTGGACAATGAAGTGTATGGCAATACCGGCGGGCAGGAGAGCGGGATGACCAACCGTGGCGCCGTCTTAAAGATGGCCCCGTTGGGGAAGAAGTTCGAGAAGATGGACATGTTACAAATGGCGAAGGTTGCCGGGTGCGCATATGTGGCGACGGTAGTTCCGAACAATCCCCGCCGCGTCGAGAGTGTCATCAAGAAGGCTGTGCTGATTGCCCGCGAAGTAGGCTCGACCTATATTCAAGCCTACACCTCCTGCAACATCGAGTACGCGATTCCGACCGACAAGGTGATGGAAGACGCAAAGACCGTTGAGAACGACCGGTATCAATTCACGGAATACGTGAGCGACGAGGCCAAGCAGTATCTGACTGAGCGGTATGGCTATAAGGACTATCTTCCGAAGGCGGCTGCTCCTGCCGCAGCAATTTCAAACAAAGCATAAGCGACTCGGAGGGAGGCCGGACATGGCAAAGCGCTTTAATATACGAATGGCAGGTGTCGGCGGGCAGGGTGTCGTGACAGGGTCGCACATTCTGAGCACCGCAGTGATCCATGCCGGCGGTGAAAGTACGATCGTCCCATTTTATGGGTCGGAAAAACGGATGGCGCCGGTCGAGAGCTACGTCCGTGTGTCGGATGAGCCGATCTACGAAATTGGGGAAATCACCTTCCCGCATATCATTATTATCTTTCATCCCCAGGTCATCACCCACGGTAAGTCGTATACGATGCCGTTCTATTTCGGGTTGAAGGAGAATGGGATTGCACTGATCAACAACGATGGTCCGATGAGCCTTCACAGAGATCAGCAGCGTGAGTTAGATGAGCGCCATGCGAAGCTCTACTATTTCCCTGCCACAAAACTGTCCCTGGAAGTTGCCGGAATGGACCTCGCGACGAACATGGCACTGATGGGCTGTATCGGAGCCATCACGGGGCTGACCTCGGTTGACGCGCTGGAGCTGTCGGTGAAGGACCGGTTTCTTGGTAAAGGATTTGTCGTCTCCGGCGGAACTGCGGCGTTGGACAGTGTCGTCGAACGGAAATTCAAGAAGAAGCAGGAGCTGATCGATAAAAATGTGGCGGTGATTCAGGCCGGCTGGAACTACGCAGTCGATCACGGTTGGGCTGCAACATCGGTCAAACGGTCGGAAGCCCGTGCGACCGTCAGCGCCTAACTAGGATTAGCACGAAGGAGTATCATGTATCTGGTAGCCAATATCAATGTCGAGATATGTGCCTCGAAGAGCTGTAAGCTCTGTACGCAATATTGTCCTGAAGCGAATACCATTCAG
This sequence comes from Nitrospirota bacterium, assembly GCA_016200355.1. Lineage (GTDB taxonomy): Bacteria > Nitrospirota > Nitrospiria > Nitrospirales > Nitrospiraceae > Palsa-1315. Next base: position 18,061 of record JACQEY010000213.1, on the reverse strand, counting down.
TATAGCGAAACCATGGGGACGGATAGGGGCTTCAAGTACGGCACTGCTTACATAGCGGTGGATCGTTGCAAGGGTTGTGCGCTCTGTGTGTGGGTGTGCGACACGATGGCAAAGAATAACGCCATTAAGATGATTATGATCGATCAATTACCGCTGGCTGCCGTCACCGATAACATTCGGTATGAAGAGAAAACCACCGTTGCAGTCCTGTCCAATCCAATGACTGTGATAGGTAATTAGGGAGGTACGGGAGTGGCAACGACGACCGATACAAGAGAACGCATCATTGTTCCTGGTCCCGCCGGATTCCACCCGCCGTCTGCGGCTCAGTTGGGGGTCGCGCTGCCTGACCCAGGGCAAGGACTGTATTATGGGTTGCTGGCCCGAAGTATCCGAAGATCGATACGGAAGAGGTCATCAATCCGAACCATCCGAACCTGACGATTTGGGGCAACAAGATCGAGGCCTGTATCTTCATCGGCGTGCATTGCCATTATGCCAACTTGACCTTGAAAGTGATTCGTGGCGGGACGAACTGTCTCACGATGGCAGTCTGTGCCGAGCAGGGTCACGAAGATGCGATGCTGACGATTCGCGATTCGGACACGATTAAGTTGAGGAAGACCGCGCAGGTCTTCAAGCGGGTGCGTGAAGAAATGGGCATTAAGTTACCGGAGAACGGCGAGAACGTGCGATTTACCGGCACGCAAACGAGAGTTCACGGTGGGAAAACTCACACCAATCCCCTCACCTTTGCGCCCGTTGCCGTTGGCGTTGCCGGCGCGGCTGCCTTTGGCCATTCGGCTGAGCAGATGAAGCGTGAAGGCTGAGAAGGGTCGAACCGTACGGGCGATATAGCGAAGAGGTGTCACTATGAGCGAAGCACTCGAAGCAGAACAGAAGACCAATCCCCAGGGCGATCCCATCACGAGTGTCGCGGCCCCTAAACCGGTCGAGACGACGGGCGCAAGGAAAGACCCCCATGCCGAAGCGAAACGGCAGAAGGTAGTCACCCCGGAATACTTATTCCTCGAAGCTCCGCGAACGAAAGAGTTTATAACGGGCAGTGAAGCAGCGAAAGAGGCCGTTCGGCGTTCCAACGTGGACCTGGCCATTGCTTATCCCATTACCCCGCAGAGCGAAACGATGCAGCTTATCGGCGTGCTCTACGGCGAAGGGTACGTGAAAGAGTATTATCGCGGTGAAGAAGAAGTCGGCGTCATGGCGGCGATGGCGGGCGGATCTCGAGCCGGTGTCCGCTGTTTTACGGCGACCGCAGGCCCTGGTACGCTGAGGGGTTTGGAAGGCATCGCATCCTGGCCTGGGCATCGGCTGCCCATTGTCGCCATGTTCACCTGCCGCGTCGTCAATGCCCCGCTGGCCATTCAGCCTGACAATGTCGAAGTTGCCTATTTATTGAACTCCGGCATGATCGTCTTCCATGCCGAGAATCAGCAGGACATGTACGACTTCATCATGGCGGGGTTTACGATCAGCGAGAAGAACGATGTGACGCTCCCAGTCGGTGTCTGCTGCGACGGGTTCTTCGTGACTCACGCCCGTGGGTACGTCAGGATGCAGGACCGCAGCATGAAGCTTCCCGCTCGTGAAGCCTGGCGTGGCGCGGTGCCGGTACTCGATGCGGAGAATCCTCCCGCTCGTTTATCACGTGACGCCCCGGTTCAGAAGTCGAACTTCATGGCCTACAACATTCATGCAGTCTGGCAACAGGAAGTGTGGGCGGCAGTCGAACGGTCACGCAAGTACATCAATCAGTATATGGGCGGGTTGCTCACGGCTGAGAACGTGGATGATGCCGAGGCGGTGATTATTGCTTCAGGCAGCGCTGCGGCTCAGTCGAGAGAAGCAGTTCGGATTTGCGCAGAAAAGGGTATCAAGATCGGTTTGATTAAGGTTCGGTCGATCCGTCCGTTTCCGACGCAGGAGTTACGGAAGCTCTGTGGTAAAACGAAACTCATTGTCGTCCCCGAGTTCAACTATGTCGGATGGTTGGCGAAAGAGGTGGCTACCGCGATTTACGGGTACTCCAAAGCCAAGATCATCGGTGGGCCGCGGGTGTATGGCGGTCAGTCGATGCCGGTGGAGTTGATCGTGGACGAAGTCGAGTCCGGTCTGACCGGGAAAAAGTCAACCAACGTCGCGATGTCTTCGATTATGGGTGGAGCCGTCAATCAGGATGACGTAGCCCATTTCATGCGCAGTATCTAGAACGGTTATAGAAATAGAAACACCACGGGCCCATCCGGATATCCGGATGGGCCCGTGGTGTTTCTCGGTTTGTTTCGTTCATTTGGTTTGTTTGGTTGAACAAGACAAACCAGATCAACCAGAGAAACCAAACAAACCAGTCTACCCCTGCAGTTCGTCTTGCACCATCTCCTCAGTCTCCGGCATGCCATAGGCGACATACTTAGCATAGGAGAGGTAGATCATCGCGCTATCCCTCATCGCTTTGGAGCCCTGCGACAAGCGAAAGACTTGATCAGGGTTATGGGAGGGAGTTGCACCCATCGTCTCCACGTGGCTTTGTAGGAGCAGGGTGAATCGTTCCATCGAGCGTTCCACATCTTTGTAGGCCAATAGAATTGCGTCTGTCATGGTTGTCCTCCTAATCGCCATCAGCTTACACTATGCCTATGCAACCCTTCAACGAGAAGAAACCGGCGGGCTTGTCATCGGTAGTGCTAAAGGTTCTGGCAAGGGTATTGCCAGACAGGGATCTTAGCGGTCACGCGCTGGCGCAAGCGGTCCTGAACCTATCACGATTATTCACAACCGCACGGCCATCGTTGCCGGTCCGTTACCTGGATGATCCGGCACATGCTGCCGCATATCACTCGTATTTCCTTCCAGTAAATCTCTCCAAAATCCAAGTCCTGCTGGATGAGTTGCCGAACGACAGCAGCACTGAAATACCAAACCGACCGATGACAGTGCTCGATCTCGGTTGTGGCCCGGGGACTGGATCCTTAGCCCTGCTGGATTGGCTGTGGCATCGCAGCCCGGAGCGGGCAAAATCCCTGTCGGTCCTGGCTACTGATGCGTCCAACGCATCTTTGCAGGACGCGAAGAGGTTGTGGGAAGCCTATTGCCAGGATGTCGGAATATCCGGCGCAAACCTCCGTTGTGTCGAGGGTAATTTGGAACATTCGCTCAAAGGGGATCTCGGTAAGCAGATTGTGAGGGGCGGGCCGTACGATCTCATTATTATGGCGAACTGTCTGAATGAATTGTTTCCGACAGCGGTCGATCCTCCGGTAGAGCGTGCCACGGTTGTCGGCCAGCTTCTGCAATTTCTCGCGTCGCACGGCACCATCATGATCGTCGAGCCTGCCTCGCGGCAGACGGCCAGAGCGCTGCATCAGATGCGCAATCATTTACTCAAGAAAAGTCTTTGTACGGTCTATAGTCCCTGTTTGCACGAGGGGGCCTGTCCGGCCTTAGACCATCCGGACGATTGGTGTCATGAGGAGCGGCCTTGGCAGACACCTCCTGTGATTGCCGCGCTTGATCGAGACGTAGGGTTCATTAAAGACGCGTTGAAGTTTTCCTATCTGTTGTTGCGCACAGATCGTCGCACCATTGTGACACGGAGCCCTCAGACGTTCCGTGTCGTGAGCGAACTACGAGAATTGAAGGGGGAGAAGCGAGCCTGGCTGTGCAACGAAACAGGACGGCCTGAAGTCGGTCGGCTGGATAGAAAGACCTCTCCTCACAATGAGGCTCTCGATAGCTGGCATCGCGGCGCTATCGTGCAGATCGAGCGGATTGTGCGAAAGGAGAAAGAAGGGAAGGTATCGCCAGTTGGAAGAATTGAGAGTGATGCGGCAGTGCAAATCGTCCGTCCCGTCTGAAATTTACCAATCAGGATAAGGGAAGCGCGCGCCCTCGGAAGGATGCGAAGGAGCAGGCAGACCGTTCTTCTTGCTCGCAGAGCCCCCACGATAAAGCAGTGGTCGCTCGATGCGCGCAGTGAAGAACAATCTGCCTACTCCTTCTGGAGAAGTCGAGGAATCAGAAGGCCCTCGCCTAGGCTACTGGCACGTCCTGGCGTGCCAGCGGGTGGGCGAGTGAGAAAGCTGCATGCACGTATGGGATCAGCCTAGCTGCCTTAGTTAAAGAGTAGGGCAGGGACAGACCGCTGATGGGCCTGTCCCTGCTCGGAATGGAACGCAGAAAACTTTCTTGGTACTGGAGAGCGTTGACAAGTGATTGAACGCGCGCAAGAATCAACCACAATTTTTAGTCTGTGTTGGCGTACTATGCCGATCAGCATACTCACTTGTTAAGTCTTAACAGATAATCTGTATGCGGAAACCAGAGTTGAATGATTTCGGCCTCTCCGCCGCCGACATTCAGCGCGCGACGGACGCCGACTTTGACCGCAAAGCACTCCAATCAAAGCTTTGGCCATGGTTCTTATTGCCCGGCACTGTCATCGTAGGTTCGGTAACCTACGCCGCTAAACCGAGCGTGTATTTCGCTATACTCATCGGCTTCATCGGAGGTTATGTGTTAGCGCTATTCGGTGGCGCAATCGCGATGGGCTTATGGGATGTCATTTGGGCGAAAATGAGGCCGCTCGATCATGAGGTTCTCCAAAAGCACAAGAAGTACCTCGCCGCCCTAAAGGCCTTCGAGCAACAGCAGCAACGCCTTCTCGAATCGTTCTGGTCAACCTTAAGCGGTCGCGCCTTTGAACACGAGCTTGCCCAGCTCTTTGAGCGGCTCGGCTATGGCGTGCAACTGACGCCATACGGGAGAGATGGGGGAATCGACCTTTTCGTAGAGCAAAACGGGAAATCAACCATCGTGCAATGCAAGCGCTACACCGGCGCAGTCGGAGTTGCAATTGTGCGTGAGTTGTATGGTGTACTCCAAAGCTCGAAAGCCAACAGCGCCATTCTAGCGTCGACGGGCGGCTTTACGAAGGGCGTGCTCGACTTCGCCAAGGACAAGCCCATTCAACTACTTGGGCTGCGGGAAATCATTGATTTACAGAAGTCCGTTGGTCACAAAGTTGAAACCTAACCGCATGATTGACGCAGACCGTTCTCCAGCGGGCTTTGCCCACTAACAAACGGCCGGTCATCGTGATCGTTCTCTGCTCCTACGTCGGCTCAGGGAGATCGAGTGTTGGTAGATATCACACCTGGTTGAAATCAAAGGGGTCTGACCCCTTAAGTCCGGTCAGTCATGGGAAACCAATAGGGTTTGACGCAATCAAAAGAGGAGCGTCTGTGAATAGTGGCATTCGAATAGAAGATATTCCGCAGGGCGTGTTGGATGACGTTATTTTTTCGCTCAAGAACTACCTCGTTGCGATATATGTTCTGTTGCCTGAGAAGCCACAGCCTCGTCTCAGGCTTATCGGATCTGGAACCCTGGTAGAGATAGAGGGCACTCATTACATCCTGACCGCCGCTCACGTCTGGTACGAGACTAGAGGGGAGGAGAAGATCGGCCTAGTTCTCACTGACCATCAATCATCGTTTATGATGCCACGCGATTCTATCTGTGCGAAAGAGTTGTGGGATGGCAGGGTTTCGGAATGGGGGCCAGATGTTGCTCTCTTAAAACTCGCGACACCTTTTGTTTCCACTATAGCGGCACGCAAGTCTTTTTTGAACCTTGCTCAACAGAAGGAGTCCGTTGCTTCTTGCCCACCAGCGACCGAGAATACACTTTGGGCATTAACAGGTATGGTGGGGGAGTTCAGTGATATTCAAACACATCCAGAGGCAAGAACCATTGAAGTCAGTGTTCACGGGCGTGCGCTCTTTTCCTTCGTACAGCAGGTGCATCAGCACGACGGCTATGATTTCTTTGACCTCGGAGCTAATTTGAAACTTCCTGGTGTTCCTTCGAGCTTCGGAGGGGTTAGCGGCGGTGGACTCTGGCAAATCAACCTTTCGATGGCGAAGTCGGGGACAATCTCGTGGGATGGGAAACGGTACTTTCGCGGTGTTGCATTCTGGGAGTCAGAGAAAACAGATGGTCATCGAATGATCCGTTGCCATGGGCCTAAAAGCATTTTTGAGAAGGCGTGGGACTCATGGGCTCTACCCTCTAGAATGGGATAGAAGGCCACATGGGAAATCGGCTTGGTCTTGTAAAGGCGACGGGTCTGTGAGCGACTCGTGGCCGCTTCACTTCTTTAAGAACTACAGTACGTAATCAGGCTGACTGCTTCTGCGTCGCGAATCGCGTAGGCGAGGGCACCGTGCACTGTGTGAAACCAGTTTCGGCACCGAGGCAGCTCGAAGCACACCGAGCACCAGCAGTTTCTAGGATCGTCGAATGCTGGGACGACGAGAAGCGGTGGGCCACTCACGAAGAATTGCCCGGCTTGTAATTCGTAACGCAGTAGGTTACAGTTGATCGTGTGATCCGCGGATTCAAGCATAAGGGTTTACGCAGGTTCTTCGAGACGGGGAGCAAATCGGGTGTCCATGCACAGCATGTGGACCGGCTTCGCCTGGTCTTGGCTCAACTGAACGCGGCCACGGCTCCTCGCGATATGGATTTGCCGGGGTTGAATCTCCATCCTCTCAAAGGTGAGCGCAAGGGTACCTGGGCCGTCTCGGTGAGTGGAAACTGGCGGGTCACGTTTCGATTTGTCGGCAAGGAAGCCGATGCAGTGGACTATGAGGATTACCACTAGTGAGGTTGTATGATGCGCATGCACAATCCCCCTCATCCAGGGGAGATCATTAGACGTCTGTGCTTGGACCCGCTCGGTGTAAGTGTCACGGAGGCGGCTCAAGCGCTGGGCATCAGCCGGAAGACGCTGTCGGCTATTCTGAATGGCCGGGCAGGGATCAGCCCTGAAATGGCCGTTCGCTTGTCCATGGCGTTCGGTACATCGGCAGAAAGCTGGCTCAATCAGCAAACCCAGTATGACCTGTGGCACGCCGAGCAACGCCGTAAGCAGCTTCGTGTTGCCAAACTTGCGGTGTAACGGGAGGCCTACCTTTCCCTCTCATTCGCTCATGCGCGCCACGTCTCTTTTCTGTGGCAAGGCGGTATTTCTTCTGAGGCGATGGGTCTAAGAGCGACTCGTCGCCTTTTCATTTTTTACAGTAGCGGTCAGCTGCTAGAAGGATTAGATGAAAAGCTGATGGCTGAGGATGGTTAGAGGAGGCGAGGACTAATCGGCTTCGGGCTCTGCGCTCCCATGCTGGTGACTCACGCGATCTTCGTCGAACATCTCCGCCATTTCCTCGGCGATCATGTCGCCATCGTCTTGAATGGCAATGAGCGGGATTTCTTTTCTTACCTTGGCCACTGGCTCTGGAGCGGGAGCTTCGGGGGCTTTGGCCGGACTTTTGGGTGGCTCACTCATGCGTGAATTATACACCACGCAGGGGATGAAAAGGGGAGTTATTCAAAGGCTTCCAGGGAGGAACGCTCTGGGTAGGTTTTTTGGCACGAGGTACAGGTCAGGAAATAGATGGATTCCCTGACGGACATCGTGGCGCGAAAATTGAGGCTCACACCTTTGTGATTGCAGGTCGGACAGGACATTTCCTTAAGCCGGTAGGGAATATCCGGTTGTGTGCGCAGGTAGAACTCCATATCTGTGTAGATTGGGAAGGTGTAATAGCATTTTCTACAGATGCCTCGCCATTCACCGTCCGCCTGCATAGAGCGTTCATCGATTCCAAAGCTTGACCCCTTACAAATGGCGCACTGGACGGTTTCAAGCCTGGTTTCAACTTCTTTCACGGTCGGGTTTGGCATCTGGCAGGCTCCTTGTACAGAGGGCGTCGCTAGTATAGCGGTCACATGGAAGCGACTGCAACGGGACTAGCATCCTGCTAGGTTCCCCTTGACCTGGGGAGCGCGCCTCTTATACAAATTACACAAAGCCTATTATGCATATCATCACTGAAAAGCTGTTGGTTGGGAATATCAACGACGCGAAGGAACCGCCGGTCAAGATCGGCGCGCTGCTCCTTGTCGCCGCTGAGTATGCGTTGGAGTCACCCAGTTGGCTGATCTCTAGCAGGATTCCGTTTTCGGAGTATGCCGAAGCCGAGCCGCGCTTGTTGGACCAAGCCGTGAACTGGGTTGAACAGCATATTTCAGACAATCGGGTCATGGTCTGTTGCCGTGCCGGCATGGGCCGATCTGTGTCTGTTGCGATGGCCTATCTCTGTTGTGTCCAAGGGATGACGTATGATGAGGTCCTGAAGTTGGTCATGAGGCGCCGACCCGGTGCCATGCCGCTTCCCAACCTCGAAAAAGCCATCACCCAGGTCCGCCTTCTACGTGAGGCTCACGCGAAGGATAAGAAGAAGCGCGTTTCACGCCCAGCCTCTGGCGCATAACCGCAGTATCGAACGAGCCCTTCCCACAGCAGGTCTTCATCTACATTGCCTTTCCAGTGCCACCCATGGCCTAATCAAAATTGCATGGCACAGATGTGGCCACTCTACTGAGGATCTCTCTCCATGCCGGAATTACCGGAAGCTGAAGTTGTTGCTCAGCAACTACGGACTCATCTCCTTGGCGCTCAGCTCCATGAGTGTCGGGTTGGACGGGCGGATATTGTTCGTGAAGGGTTGTCCACGCTTTCGTGGTATCACGGCGCGGTGCTGGAAGGTGTGGAGCGATACGGCAAGAGCGTCGCACTGGGGTTTAAAAAAGAGGACGAACTCAGATATGTCGTCGCGGAGCTTGGTATGACAGGCCTCCTTCTCTTTCGCACGACGCAGACGAAATATCCGCAGCACGTGCATGTCCGCATGTCGTTCACGGGGGGGCATGAATCAGAACTGCGCTATTGGAATCCTCGGCGTTTCGGACGGCTTTCCTTGCTCGATCGGGCAGGACTTGACCGCTACCGTGCTCGCCGCTTTGGGGTCGATCCCCTCACGGTGCCGCGCGATGAGTTCGTCCGTCTCATGCAAGCCAAGCGTGGACGGGTAAAGCCGCTCTTGATGCATCAGCAAGTGATCGCAGGGATTGGGAATATCTACGCGAACGAAATTCTCTTTCGCGCCAGGCTCCATCCGAACCGTGAGGTGAGTCGGCTGCGCGGGACCACGATTATCACGCTCTATGACATCATACAAACGGTGCTTCGAGAGGCGATTTCCTGCGGCGGATCGAGCGTCAAAGATTTCTTTGCCCCGGACGGCACAGAAGGTCAATTTAAGCAGCACCATCTCGTGTACGGCAAAGAAGGTCAGCCCTGTCCCAACCGCTGCGGACGGATCATTCGCCGTCTCCAAAGCGAACGCAGCTCGTTTTTTTGTCCTGCCTGCCAATCGAACCGAGCTTCAAGATAATTCTTGTCGCATGCATGAGAGAGGATCTGTGATAAAAATGGTGATTGCCACACAGTTTCAATCACTTAGGCCATAGTCAGTCCGGTGTCTTCACCGCTAGGTCTTTTGAGCCTTCTTCGTTAGTCCCTCTGACGTATTGAGTCCCCCGGCTGATTTCGTTAGAATCCTCCTCCTTTATATACTGTGTCTCACCATTTCTGATGGAGTGATGTCATGGCGAAGGTGCTTGAAGGTCCGGGGATGGGGCTGATGAAGAAGTGGGGCATCACGGTCCCCCACTATGTCGTTGTCACCTCGGTTGATGAATTGGAGAAACTCGGCCATGCCAATGAATGGCTCAAGAAATCCAAATTGGTGGTCAAGGCGCATGAAGCGCTCGGCTCTCGGTTCAAGCTCGGTTTGGTCAAGGTCGGTCTGGATCTGAAAGAGGCGGAAGCGGCGACCAAGGAGATGATCGGCCGCCAAGCGGGCAGCATCACTGTCTCGCAAGTGATCGTGTCAGAAATGATTCCGCACAAGGAAGAATATTATTGTGCGGTGAAATCCACCCGCGAAGGGACGGACATTCTGGTCGCCAACTGCGGGGGCATTGAAGTCGAATCGAATTGGAGTCGCGTGAAGCGCTTGACAATGGAAGTCGGGCAGCAGCCTTCGGAGGAGGCGCTTGAAAGGCTGGCCAAGGATGCGGGATTTCACGGCCCTCTCGTGAAGAAGATGGCCCAATTCGCAGGCAAGATGTTCAGCTGCTTCGACAGCGAAGATGCGCAGTATTTGGAAGTGAACCCTGTGGTCCTGCGCGAGCACGAGCATGAGCTGATCGCGTTGGATGCGGTGACGTTGCTCGATGGCGACGCCAAGTTCCGGCACCCCGATTGGAACTTTGCCTTTGCCGCAGAGTTTGGCCGGGCCTATTCCAAGCACGAAATGGAAGTGATGGCAGTCGATTCCAAGATCAAGGGCTCAGTCAAATTTATTGAGATTCCGGGCGGGGATACGGCCATGCTCCCGGCGGGCGGCGGGGCCAGCGTCTATTATTCCGATGCGGTCGTCGCACGCGGTGGCAAGTTGGCCAATTACGCCGAATACTCCGGCGATCCCCCCGACTGGGCGGTCGAAGTCCTGACTGACAAGGTCTGCTCGTTGCCTGGGATCAAGAACATCATCGTCGGCGGCGCGATTGCCAATTTCACCGACGTGAAGAAGACGTTCGGTGGCATCATCAATGGATTCCGCAAGGCGCAGTCCGAGGGCAAGCTCAAGGGCGTGAAAATTTGGGTGCGCCGTGGTGGCCCGCGTGAGAAGGAAGGGCTCGATGCGATGCGCGCACTCAAGGACGAAGGGTTTGACATCAATGTCTTCGACCGCAACACGCCGCTGACCGATATCGTCGATAAGGCGCTTCAAAAGTAGTAACGAGTGCTGAGACCTGAGTGCTGAGTAGCAAGAACTGCTCTTCAACTCAGCACTCATCACTTAGCACTCAGCACTCAGCACTGAGGAAAGAGGGAGATCCCGATGAGTATCCTGGCCAATAAAGATACCTATGTGGTCATTCAAGGGGGTGTTGCAGGCGTGAATGCCGCGCGCCGGATGGCCGAGTTCTGTTACCTGATTAAACGCTCGTTGAATGTTCTGGCCTTCGTCTATCCGCCTGACGCAGGCAAAACACACGAAATTCCCTATGGCAGTGGCTTAGTGGCTGTTCCTATCTATAAGAGCGTTGCGGAAGCGACCAAGAACCATCCCCAGATCAACACCAGTCTCGTCTACATTGGCGCGGATCGGGCCATGAAGGGAGGGATGGAAGCCTTGGACGATTCCCACATCAAGGTGGTCTCCATGATCACCGAGGGTGTGCCGGAAAAGGATGCCAAGATCCTGGGCCGTCATGCGACCAAGCTCGGAAAGGTCTTCAACGGCCCTTCGTCGATAGGCATTGTCTCAGCCGGCTCCTGCCGGTTGGGTGTCATTGGCGGCGCATTCGACAACCTGGTGTTGTCGAAGCTCTACCGCGAAGGTTCGTTCGGTGTCATCACCAAGTCGGGCGGCCTCTCCAACGAAATTATCTGGATCTGCTCGCAGTTTGCTGACGGCATCACGACGGCTATCGGGATCGGCGGTGACACCTATCCGGGAACCGACTACGTCAGCTATCTCGACATGTTCGAGAACGATCCGCAAACGAAGGCGGTCGTCATCGTCGGCGAAATGGGCGGCGATCTTGAAGAGCGAGCTGCCGAGTGGTACGGGGCTAAGAAACGGCGTGTGAAGTTGCTGGCCGTGGTTTCCGGATTTTGTCAGGAGAGTTTGCCGAAGGGCATGAAGTTCGGCCATGCCGGCGCGAAGGAAGGGTTGAAGGGAGAAGGATCGGCCCGTTCCAAGTCCGATGCCCTGAAGAAGTACGGCGCGATCGTGCCTGCGACATTCGGCGCCTTGGGCCCCGCCATTAAAGAGACCTATCAAGAACTGTTGAAGTCCGGCCAAGTCAAGGAACCGGTTGAGCCGACTGTGCTGCCGAAGTTGCCGAAGACGATCGAAGAGGCGATGAAGGCAGACGAAGTCATGGTGGCCCCGCTGATCCGCACCACGATCAGCGATGATCGCGGCGACGAACCCTGCTACGACGGATACCCGGCTTCCGAACTCATCAATAAAGGCTACGAAATTCCCCATGTCGTGGGCTTGCTGTGGGACAAACGGCTCATTTCAAAACAGGAAGCCGAGATTGTTAAACGTATCATGATGCTTTCCGCCGATCATGGTCCCTGTGTCAGCGGAGCCCTGGGGACGATCATCGCTGCCTGCGCCGGAATTGGCCTGTCCCAGTCGGTGGCGGCAGGACTCATTATGATCGGCCCTCGCTTCGGCGGCGCCGTGACCGATGCAGGACGGTTCTTCAAGTATGCCGTTGATAACAAGATGTCGGTCGATGACTTTTTGGCTTACATGAAGAAGAATCACGGTCCAGTGCCGGGCATCGGCCATCGCGTCAAGAGCTTGCGCAATCCGGATAAGCGGGTGAAGGAGTTAGTCGGGTACGTCAAGAGTTTGAACATCAATACTCCCTGCCTTGACTTTGCGCTCGAAGTGGAAAAGATCACCTCGGTGAAGAAGGACAACCTGATTCTGAACGTGGATGGAACGATGGCGGCGGTGCTCGTCGATATCGGGTTCCCGGTCGACAGTTTGAACGGCTTCTTCATTCTTTCACGCACGATCGGGTTGATCGGGCATTGGGTGGATCAGAAGCGTCAGGACAGCCGCTTAATTCGACTGTTCGATTATCTAGTAAATTATGCGGCGCCCAAACGGCGCGAAGTGCCGCCTTTAAAATAGTTGCGGGAAGTCCCGTCATTGCAATAAGTGCTGAGTAACGAGTGCTGAGTTCTGAGTAAGAAGACTAGTTTCCCCGCTCAGCACTCAGAACTTCCAAGGAGCGAAAGTTATGTCGATAGCTCTTGCCAAGAACCTCTATACAAAGATGCCGGATGTGTTTGCCAAGGCCAGGAAGAAATTCGGCCGCGCCCTGACATTAGCGGAGAAGGTGCTGGTGTCGCACGCAGACGATTTCGACACACAGACGTGGGAGCGTGGCAAGGCGATGCTGGCTCTGCGGCCTGATCGTGTGGCGATGCAGGATGCGACGGCCCAGATGGCCATGTTGCAGTTCATGCAGGCCAACAAGAAGCAAGTGGCCGTGCCGAGCACCATCCATTGCGACCACTTGATTCGGGCTGAGATGGGTTCCGAGAAGGATCTGCTCCGCGCGGTGGATGAGAATGCGGAAGTCTATAACTTTCTCGCTTCGGCGGCCAAGAAGTACGGTATTGGCTTCTGGAAGCCAGGAGCCGGGATCATTCACCAAGTCGTGTTGGAGAACTATGCGTTTCCCGGCAGTTTGATCATCGGCACCGACTCACACACGCCGAACGGCGGCGGGCTCGGCGGGTTGGCCATCGGTGTCGGCGGCGCAGACGCAGGCGAAGTGATGGCAGGTCTGCCATGGGAAGTTCTCCATCCGAAACTGATCGGCATCCGCCTAACCGGCAAGTTGAGCGGCTGGGCCTCGCCGAAGGATGTGATTCTGTACCTCTGTGGCTTGCTTACGGTGAAGGGTGGGACGAACAAGATTGTCGAGTACTTCGGTCCCGGCGCCGAAACCATCAGCGCAACCGGGAAGGGGACGATCTGCAACATGGGCGCGGAACTGGGAGCCACGACATCCGTGTTTCCTTTCGACCAGAAGATGGTCGCCTATCTGAACATCACGGATCGGGCCGATCTGGCTAACCTTGCGATCGCTAATAAAGCGTTGCTGGTAGCCGATCCTGAAGTCGCTCAGTCGCCTGAGAAGTACTATGATCAGATCGTCGAAGTCGATTTGTCGACGCTCGAGCCCCATGTCGTCGGGCCTCATACCCCGGATCTCGCCAGGCCGATTTCTAAGATGGCGGCGGAAGCCAAAGAGAAAGGCTATCCAGTCCAACTCAAGGCGGCGCTCATTGGAAGCTGCACCAATTCATCCTATGAAGACATCAGCCGTTCGGCCCATATCGCTCAGCAAGGATTGAAGGCCGGGCTCAAAGCGAAAACTTCGTTTCTCGTCTCGCCCGGCTCCGAGCGCATTTACAATACGATGAAGCGAGACGGATTTTTGGATACATTTGAAAAGCTGGGTGGCACGGTGCTCTCCAACTCCTGCGGCCCCTGCATCGGACAGTGGAAGAGGGCCGATGGTGTAAAGGGGAAAACGGATTCGATCGTCAGTTCTTTTAACCGCAATTTCCCTGGCCGAAACGACGGCATCAACGAAACACTCTCATTCCTCGCGAGTCCTGAAGTCGTAACGGCCTACGCCATCACAGGCGATCTTGGCTTCGATCCTGTGAATCAGACGCTCAAGGGGGCGGATGGCAAGGAGTTCAAGTTCCTGCCTCCGGTGGGTGAAGAGCTTCCGGCCAAGGGTTTTGCGAAGGGTGAAGAGGGATTTGTTGCGCCGGCAGCCAGTGGCGAGGGTTTGACTGTCGAGGTTCCGCCGACCAGCGAACGACTACAACTATTGCAGCCCTTTCTGCGCTGGGACGGCAAGGATTTCGAGAAGCTTCCGCTCTTGATCAAGACCAAGGGCAAGACGACGACCGATCACATTTCTCCAGCCGGCCCCTGGCTCAAGTTCCGCGGCCATCTGGACAAGATCAGCGACAATATGTTCCTGGGGGCGAACAATGCATTTTTCTCCGAACCTGGCAAGGGCACGGATGTCTTGACGGGCGAAGCAGGGCTCACGATGGCGCAGATTGCCCGCCGGTACAAAGCGAAGGGCATCGGCTCGGTCGTGGTCGGCGACGAGAATTACGGGGAAGGCAGCAGCCGTGAGCATGCCGCCATGTCGCCGCGCTTCCTCAATGTCCGCGTCGTCATCACGAAGAGTTTTGCCCGCATTCATGAGACCAATTTGAAGAAGCAGGGGATCTTGGCGTTGACCTTTGCCGACCCGAAGGATTACGAGAAGATCGACCAGCAAGATCGCATCAGCGTGACAGGGCTCAGCAGTCTGGCTCCTGGCAAACCGGTGCAAGTGACCATCCATAAGCCGGATGGTACGTCACTCACCATTCAGGCGAACCACAGCATCACCGAGCAGCAGATCGCGTGGTTCAAGGCCGGTTCAGCGCTGAACGCGCTGAACTAACAAGGAGTTAGAAGAGGAGTCATCATGACCACGACCGTATCGAAAATTATTTATACGAAGACCGATGAAGCCCCCATGCTGGCGACCTATTCCTTTCTGCCGATCATCAATGCATTCAGCAAGGCAGCCGGGGTAGCCGTTGAATTGCGTGATATTTCCCTGGCAGGGCGCATTCTCGCGGTGTTTCCAGAATTCCTCACGCCGCAGCAGAAACAGGCGGACGCGCTGTCTGAATTGGGCGAGCTGGCCAAGACGCCGGAAGCCAATATCATCAAGCTTCCAAACATCAGTGCCTCGCTTCCTCAGATGCAAGCGGCCATCAAGGAATTGCAGAGCCAGGGCTACAAGCTTCCCGAGTACCCGGAATATCCGAAGGACGACAAGGAAAAGGACATCAAGAGCCGCTACGACAAAGTTAAAGGCAGTGCCGTCAACCCGGTTCTGCGCGAAGGCAACTCCGATCGCCGCGCACCGCTCTCCGTGAAGGCCCATACCAGGAAGCATCCGCATAAGATGGGAGTCTGGAGTCCGGACTCCAAGACGCATGTTGTCCATATGAAGGGTGGAGATTTCTTTTCCAACGAAAAGTCCATGACGACGACTGCGGCGACTGATGCGCGGATCGAGTTTGTCGGCCAGGATGGCAAGACGACTGTGCTCAAGCCGAAAGTGGCGCTGCAGGCCGGTGAAGTCATCGATGCCACGTACATGAGCAAGCGGGCCCTGCGCCAGTTCATCGAGGAGCAGATCGAAGATGCCAAGAAGCAGGGGGTACTGTTCTCGATCCATATGAAAGCCACCATGATGAAGGTCTCGGACCCCAAGATTTTCGGTCATGCCGTGACGGTCTATTACAAGGATGTGTTTGAGAAGTACGGCGAGACGCTCAAAAAGTTGGGCGTGGATCCGGATAACGGCCTTGGCGATCTCTACACGAAAATCAAAGCCTTGCCGGACGATCAGCGTAAGGCCATCGAGGCCGACATCCAAGCGGTCTACAAGACACGGCCCCCAATGGCGATGGTGAATTCCGACAAGGGGATCACCAATTTACACGTCCCCAGCGATATCATCATCGATGCCTCCATGCCGCCGGTCATTCGCGACAGCGGCAAGATGTGGGGGCCTGACGGCAAGCTGGCGGACACCAAATGCGTGATCCCCGACGCCAGCTATGCGCCGGTCTATCACGAGGTCGTCGAATTCTGTAAAAAACATGGCGCTTTCGATCCGAAGACGATGGGCAGCGTGCCCAATGTCGGTCTCATGGCGCAGGCGGCGGAGGAATACGGTTCACATGACAAGACCTTCAAGGTGCCGGGCAATGGCACGATCCGTGTGGTGGATGCATCGGGAAAGACTTTGCTGGAACATAATGTTGAAGAAGGCGATATCTGGCGCATGTGTCAGGTGAAGGATGCGCCGATTCGTGACTGGGTCAAGCTGGCGGTGAATCGTGCGAAGGCCACCGGAGCCCCGGCGATTTTCTGGCTGGACAAGACCAGAGCGCACGATGCGCAATTGATCACGAAGATCGAACGCTACTTGAAAGAGCACGACACGAAAGGCCTCGATATCAGGACCATGACCCCTGCAGAAGCCACCAGGTTGTCGTTGGAGCGGATTAAAGAGGGAAAGGACACGATCTCTGTGACGGGGAACGTGTTGCGCGACTATCTCACGGACCTGTTCCCGATTCTCGAAATCGGGACCAGCGCCAAGATGCTTTCGATCGTTCCACTGCTGAACGGCGGCGGGCTCTTCGAGACCGGTGCTGGCGGTTCGGCGCCCAAGCATGTACAACAGTTCCAAGAGGAAGGCTATTTACGGTGGGATTCGCTGGGTGAATTTCTGGCCCTCGCCGCTTCCTTGGAACATCTCGCCAAGGTGGCGAATAATCAAGCGGCAAAAAATCTGGCCGACGCGCTTGATCAGGCCAATGCAAAGTTCCTGGAGAGCAATAAGTCGCCGGCCCGTAAAGTCGGAGA
Source organism: Nitrospirota bacterium (assembly GCA_016200355.1). Classification (GTDB taxonomy): domain Bacteria; phylum Nitrospirota; class Nitrospiria; order Nitrospirales; family Nitrospiraceae; genus Palsa-1315. The sequence continues at coordinate 1,064 of JACQEY010000213.1, read as the reverse complement.
GATCGATAATCGCGGGAGCCATTTCTATCTTGCCTTGTATTGGGCGCAGGCCTTGGCCCAACAGATGCAGGATAAGAACCTGGCAGCGCGCTTTGCCAAGATCGCCAAGGATATGGCGGACAATGAAGCCAAGATTTCAAGCGAATTACTTGCTGCTCAGGGGAAGCCGGTTGATATCGGCGGGTACTATCATCCTGACGATGCGAAGGCGTCAAAAGCGATGCGTCCCAGCCCGACCCTAAACGCAATTGTGGATGCAATTGCTTAGAGACCGTTAGGGGTAAGGGGGCAAGAAGTAAGGGGTAAGGGGTGAACAGTGAGGGGTGGGGTCTCACCTCATCCCTACTCTTCACCGATTCAAGGAGACAATGGCACAAGAAGATAGCAACGTCATCGATCAGCCGGAAGTCATCCGGCACAAGATGGTCACCATCGAGATCGCCGGCAAGAAGTACGAGGTGCCGGAGGGGATCACGGTCATTAAGGCCCTGTGGTACTCGGGCCAGGAAGTCGTCCGCGGGGCCGGCTGTCTTGGCGGGTTCTGCGGCGCCTGCGCAGCCTACTATCGGACCAAGGACGACCCGAAAGTGAGAACCTGCCTGGCCTGCCAAATGGCGGTGCAGGATGGCATGTCGATCACGATGATGCCGCCGTTTCCGGCCCGGAAGGCCACTTACGACATGCAGACGCTCAAAGATCCGAAGCAGGATCTCTTCAATCTCTATCCTGAGGCCCCGCTCTGCCGAAACTGCAACGCCTGCACCGAAGCCTGCCCGCAGAGCATTGATGTGCGCGAGGGAGTCTGGAAGGCCGTATTCGGAGATTTCAAGAGCGTGTCCGAGATGTTTATGGATTGTGTGATGTGCGGCATGTGCACGCCGGTCTGCATAGCGGACATTGCCCCCAATCTCGTGGCCCTCTATGTGAGCCGGGCGCAGGGGGCTCATTTTACCGAGAAGCCTCTGGGGCTGGATACGCGCATCAAAGAGATTCAGGACGGTCTTTTCGACGACGAGTGGGCCAAGATCCTCAAGATGACCGAAAAGGAACTGGCCGATCACTGT
>JACQEY010000193.1 GCA_016200355.1 Nitrospirota bacterium | reverse complement strand
GCCGGGGCTTTACGCGGGGGCACGGGGGGCATTGAGTGAGTGATACGAAGGCCCCCCGATATAAAGAAGCGGGGAAAAGAAGTGCCAGAACAGAAAACAGATCAACTCATTTTTGAAAGAAGCGTCAGAGGGCGGAGGGCCTATCATCTCCCTCCGCTGGATGTTCCCGAAAACGGACTGGAATCGATGTTCCCCGCTTCGATGATGAGAGACGACCCTCCAGGCCTTCCGGAGGTCAGCGAGCTCGACCTTGTCAGACATTATGTGAAGCTCTCCCAGAAAAATTTCTCAATCGATTCGGGTTTTTATCCGCTCGGCTCCTGTACGATGAAATATAATCCCAAAATCAACGACGAAATCGCCCGGCTGGCGGGAATGGCTTCGCTCCACCCCCTTCAGGCCGAAGAGACGGTTCAGGGGGCGCTCCATCTCCTCTATTCCCTTGAAGAATTCTTAAAGGAAATCCTCGGAGTTGACCATATTTCGTTTCAGCCGGTTGCGGGAGCGCAGGGGGAGATGGTCGGATTAATGATGATCCGGGCTTGCCTGGAGTCCAGAGGGGAGAACCGGCATAAGGTCCTGATTCCCGATTCGGCCCACGGAACGAATCCGGCAAGCGCGGGGCTGGCCGGATTCGACGTGGAAGAGATCAAATCAAACAGCCAGGGATTGATCGATCTGGATGATTTAAAAAAACATCTCGACCGGGACTGCGCCGCCCTGATGCTGACCAACCCGAACACCCTGGGATTATTTGAAAAAGATATTTTAAAAATTTCGGAAGCGGTACATCAGGCCGGCGCCCTGATGTATATGGACGGGGCGAATCTCAATGCGCTTCTGGGCGTTGTCCGTCCGGGCGACATGGGGTTTGACGTGGTTCACGCCAATCTTCATAAAACCTTTTCAACCCCTCATGGAGGGGGAGGGCCGGGAGCCGGGGCCGTCGGGGTTAAAGCCATGCTGGCCCCCTTTTTACCGAAACCGACGATAGAGAAAAAAGGGAATGTTTACACGCTCAATCATCACCGCCCCCAATCGATCGGAAAAGTCAGCACGTTTTACGGAAACTTCGGGAACCTGGTCAGAGCCTATGTCTATATCCGGTCGAACGGAGCGCAAGGCCTTGCGAAGATCAGCGAGATGGCGATATTAAACGCCAATTATGTCAGAAAAAGGCTCGATGCTGTCTATAAGGTGGCCCAGGACCGTCCCTGCATGCATGAGGTGGTCTTTACGGCAAAAAAATTCAAATCGAAAGAGGTCCATGCGCGCGACCTTTGTAAAAGGCTGATGGATTACGGGTTCCATCCTCCCACGGTCTATTTCCCTCTGATTGTCGAAGAGGCGATGATGGTCGAACCGACCGAAACCGAATCGAAAGAGACCCTCGATGCTTTTTGCGAAGCGATGCTCTCGATTGCCAAAGAAGCGGAGACGAACCCCGAACTTCTTTTAAAGGCCCCATGGACCACGCCGGTCGGCCGATTGGACGAAACCGAGGCGGTAAAAAAACTGAACATCCGCTGGAAAAAGGAGGCCTCGCCGAAATGAAAGCCATTGGAATCTTAATGAGCCTCCTCGTCAGCGCGGTGGTTGTTTATCTGACCCTTCAAGCCTATAAGCAGTCTAATTCTGGCGCAGACTCGGGCCTTTCAGGGCTCACCCGGCCGCTTGAAAAAGCAAAAAACGTCCAGTCTATTGTTGATCTTTCAGCTGTTCAAATGGCTGTTCAAACCTATCAGATTCAGCAGGGGGCTCTTCCTCCATCCCTGAAAGAGCTGGTTTCTGCCGGTTTTCTGAATGAATCGCAAATTAAAAATTTAGAGTATGACCCTGCAACGGGGAAAGTGGCCCCGCATCCGGAGTAGGGGGTCCGCAGGGCCTTGGCAGGGCCTTGAAAGTGAAGCAACCGGCTTTGCCGGGGCTTTACGCGGGGGCACGGGGGGCATTGAGTGCCTTTTACGAAGGCCCCCCGATATAAAAAGGTGAAGCAACCGGCTTTGCCGGGGCTTTACGCGGGGGCACGGGGGGCATTGAGTGCCTTTTACGAAGGCCCCCCGATATAAAATTGAACGGGAGGCTTTGAGCGTATCGGGAATGAACTAAAAAAGCCTCTTTTTGGGAGAGACCATGCTGAATTTTGATCTGATTATTGTCGGAGCCGGTCTGGCGGGAATGCGGGCCGCCATGGCAGCCGATCCGGAGCTGAAAGTGGCGCTGATCTCCAAGGTCCATCCGGTGAGAAGCCATTCGGTGGCCGCTCAGGGGGGGATCAACGGGGCATTAAGTCCGAACGACTCCTGGGAAAACCACGCGTTTGATACGATCAAAGGGAGCGACTACCTGGGGGACCAGGACGCGGTTGAAACCATGTGCCGGGAGGCTCCCGGAGAAATTCTTGAAATGGAACGGCTGGGGGTCATCTTCAGCCGTGATGAGACCGGCGGGATCGCCCAGAGGCCTTTTGGCGGAGCGGGGTTCCCCCGGACCGCCTATGCGCAGGACCGGACGGGCCATGCGCTCCTCCATGCCCTCTATGAACAGATCCTGAAAAAGAAGACCCGGGTGCTCGAGGAGTGGTATGTCACCTCCCTGATCGTCGAAGCGGGAATCTGCCGCGGCGTCCTGGCCTTGAATATCCTGACCGGAGAACTCGAGATGATCAGCGCAAAAGCGGTGATTCTGGCAACCGGAGGGTACGGGAGGGTTTTCTCAACCAGTACGAATGCGGTCATTAACACCGGAGACGGAATGAGCCTGGCTTACCGGTCGGGGGTTCCCCTCATGGACATGGAATTCGTCCAGTTTCATCCGACAACTCTCAAAAAAAGTGGTATCCTCATATCGGAGGGGGCAAGAGGCGAAGGGGGGGTCCTGATCAATTCCCTTGGAGAGCGGTTTATGTCAAAATATGCTCCCCATGCGCTGGAGCTCGCAAGCCGGGATGTGGTCTCCCGGGCCGAGGGGGAGGAGATCGAAGAGGGCCGGGACGTCGAAGGGTGCGTCCTTTTGGACCTGCGCCATCTGGGGAGAGAAAAGATTCTGGAACGGCTCCCTCAAATCAGAAGTTTGTCTATCCATTTTACGGGTGTCGATCCGATCGAAGCGCCGATTCCAGTCCGCCCGGGAGCGCATTATTCGATTGGGGGAGTTAAAACCAATGTCTGGGGAGAAACGGACGTCGAGGGGCTTTACGCCGCCGGAGAATCTGCCTGCGTCAGCGTGCATGGGGGAAACCGTTTGGGAGGAAACTCCCTGCTCGACACCCTTATTTTTGGACGGCGGAGCGGCCTTCGCG
>JACQEY010000215.1 GCA_016200355.1 Nitrospirota bacterium | reverse complement strand
GAAATGTTAATGAAGGGCGGGCTGCGGTGGGCATTAGGGAGTGTCCTAGCTGTGGGCTGCTATACTCTGACGGGGCTTTCATCGGCTATCGCGTATCAGGAGATCACGGTAACCGACGGTGGGAAGATCACTGGCAAAGTGATGCTGAAAGGAGGGAAGCCGGTACCGCGGGGGTTTAACCTTGTGACCTTTCCCGACCCGGTTTACTGTGGACGGATCTCCAACGGCAAGGGGTTCCGGCTTCTGAAAGAATTCACAGTCGCGGGGGACCACGGCGTCAAGGACGTGGTCGTGATGCTGATGGGGATCGAGAAAGGAAAACAGTTCCCGTTCCAACCTCCGCAAATCGAAGCCAGAGATTGCCGGTTCCTGCCTTTTGTGAACGTAGTGCGAGACAGCAATAAGGTTTCGATCGTCAATATGGATCCGGTGATGCATGATATCCAGGCCTATGAAACTTCCGAGTTGGGGCCTCGGGTCTTGTTCAATGTGCCGTTGCCGATGAACCCGCATCATCCGAAGGAAGCGGCCATGGATGCCAACTATCACAGGCACATGATCGGCGAGCCGTCAGTGCAGACGATTCATATGACGAAAGGACGCCGGATCTTTGTGATGCAATGTGGGTTTCACGCGTATATGGAGACCTGGGGTATGGCGGTCGACAACCCCTACTATGCCCTCACGGATGAGTCCGGGCAGTTCACGATCAGCGATATCCCGCCGGGAACCTACAAGCTTGTTGCGTGGCATCCCCAGGAACGCGCGATTGTTGAACGAGAGGTGACGATTACGGCCAAGGGATCGGTGACGACCAATTTCGAGATACAGTCCAAGTTCGGAGCCCGAGCTGGAATGGAAGCAGAAGAGAATCCGCACTTCGGATTAGGGATCCTCGGCTCCCGGGAGGTCAAACCGACTCTCGAATTGCAGCAGCCCTGAACCAACAGCCACTTTGAATGGAGTCTCTGATGAAGCGATTCTTGACGGCGGTCTTTGTGCTCTCCCTGGCGCTCGCGGCTTCCTGGATCGGGTCTGATTTTGCCACAGCGGTAACGAGCGGCGGCAGCGATGTCGCCGATGTGGTGCCGGAATGGACGCCTGAGGGCAAGAAGGCCGCTGTGCATCTGGTCACCTTGCCTCCGAAAGACGAGATGGCGGTGATCCCGGCCGGTCCGTTTTTGATGGGCAGCAATCGACAAGTGGACCGGAATTCGTATCCGGCGGAATTCCCGCAGCGGACTGTCGACCTCGACGCGTACGAGATCGACAAGTACGAAGTGACCACGGTCCAATACCTGAAGTATGTTCTGGCCAACAACTTGCCGCCGCTGGTGGATTGGAAGTGGGGAGGCGTGTTTCAGGAAACGATGGCCGCTCATCCCGTCATGCACATTTCATGGTTTGACGGGGACGCGTACTGTAAATGGGCTG
>JACQEY010000214.1 GCA_016200355.1 Nitrospirota bacterium | reverse complement strand
CGATTGCAACAAGTTCGCCTTTATTTCAGGTGCTGGGTAATTGACCAGTGCGTCTGGATGATGCGCCAGCGCCCGTCATAACGCCGATAGACCTCGGTGCAGTTCCAGCGCATTTCGGTTTCTCCGGTATACGAAACGTAATTGAATGTGAGCACGGCCACCTCACCACATACTTGGACGTTTGGATTAATGAGTTCATCGCGGTCAATCCGAACTTGTCCCCGGAGGGCCTCGTAATAGCGAGTGAGCGCCTCTAGACCGTCCAGGCGACGCTCCAGCAAGGGGTCAAAATAAACTACCTCGGGGGCGGATATCTCCAAATAACCAGAGGGATCTCCCTTGCCCCACCTATCTAGCGCCGCACGCTCCATAGCGATAATGGTGACAGCTACATCCTGTTCATTGCTCACGACGATCTCTCCTTCGATAGCCAGCTACCGATGAAGCTCACCGGCGCGCAGTCTTTGCGCGTCCGTGTTGAGCGCCTTGTTGGGCCAATCAGTACGTTTCATCGTGCACGGAATCCAATGCTTTTCGAAAGTGTTTGGCGCACAGGACATTTCTTCGCCACCTCAAGCAAACGGTCACGATGATCTTGGCTTAGCGACCCATGAAGCTCGATTCCATATTCAAATACCGTCTCTACGGGGTGGGTTCGATCAAGCGTCACTCGGGTTGTCACACCGGACAGCGGAATGTTATGTTGGTCAGCATACATACGTAGCGTCATGTTGATACAACTGGCCAGCGCAGCTTCGAGGAGGTCATGGGGCCGAAAACCCGACTCACTTCCTCCCTTATCTTTTGTGGTGTCCGAAACCGCTGAATGGGTTCCGTTGGTGAACCGAGTCTGATATCGAAAATCATCGCTGGTTGTTTCGATCATTTACAAGCCTTCGTGCATGTAAGAATGGCCGTCTAACTACAATTCTACGTCCCAATCATTTCTGCAAATCGAGCGTGGGCCGCTTCGTAATCGCCCCTGACCCGCATGGAGGCAGGAGCCGCGATTCTGTTGAAACCCAACAACTTGCAGTGGCAATCATATGCGCGTGGGAAGAGGGAGTCAATTTAATGCCCTTCGGCCCTTCGACTACGCTCAGGACAGGCGTGCTCAGGGCGAACGGATATCAGATTCTGGGCGCACAGCAGTGCGCCCCTACAGCAGAATCGGTGGGGAGAGGGTTCTATTGGATGGCCTGTATCAGCTCCGCAATCGCCGCTTTGGGATCAGGCGCGGACAGTACCGCGGAGACGACGGCGCAACAGTCGGCCCCGGCGGCGCGCACAGCCGCCGCGTTCTTCGCCGTGATCCCACCGATTGCCACGATCGGCAGGCGCACCTTGGCGCGCGCCTCGCACACACCAGCCACGCCGACGACCGGGTCGGGATTCTCTTTCGTCGCCGTCGGAAAAATTGGCCCGAAGCCGATGTAATCCGCCCCGCCCGCCTCGGCCTCGACCGCCTGGGCCGGACTGTGGGTGGAGATCCCGATCAGCTTGCCGGATCCCAGGATCGCCCGCGCATCTGCCAGCGGCAAATCTTCCTGGCCGAGATGGACGCCGTCCGCCCCGATGGCTTTTGCGATATCCACCCGATCGTTCACAATGAAGATCCCGCCGCCTTTTTTGACCAGCGG
>JACQEY010000200.1 GCA_016200355.1 Nitrospirota bacterium | reverse complement strand
GGTCTTGTTCAACCAAACAAACGAGACAGACCAGATCAACCAGACAGACCGGGCTAAATCCCCTATGGCTTCTGGCTCTCGATCCTTCTTCACTGCCCAGACCGCACCGTCAGCCCGTGCGATCGCCCTCTCGTTGCTAGTGGAATCCGTCAAGAGCGAGGAAGGGGTCGATGTCTTGTTAGATCGCGCGCTCGCACGATGCTCGTTCGATGACAGGGAACGCGCTCTTACGGTGGAACTCTCCTATGGTGTCTTGCGGCGTCTTGCGACCATCGATTGGCGGCTTGAACCGGTCTTGGACAAGCCACTTCTTCGCCTTCCCGTCGCCGTACAGATGGTGCTCAGGCTTGGAGCTTACCAACTCTTGTTTCTCGATCGCATTCCACAATCTGCCGCAGTCAATGAATCGGTCAATCTGGCCAAGGCCTTTGCCGGTACAGTTGGCAGAGACTGGAGCGGGTTCGTCAATGCGGTGTTACGCTCGCTCTTGCGCCATCCGCCTCAGCCCTGGCTCAGCATGGATCGTGATGCCGCGCAGGCCTTCGCCGTGCAGTACTCGATTCCGGGCTGGCTCAGTCATCGATGGGTGGAACGTTTGGGCATCGCCTCTGCGAAAGCGGCCTGTGAGGGGGTCAGCGTCATACCTCCGTTGACGCTTCGGGTGAATCATCTGATCACGACCAGGACCGCACTCCTCGATAAATTTGCACAGGTGAATATTGCGGCCACGCCGACCAGCGTGAGTCCATTCGGCATTGCGCTTGAAGAAGGAGGCTCTGTGCCCTCGCTCCCCGGGTTTAACGAGGGCGCTTTCTATGTGGAAGATGAAGCGGCGCAATTGATTCCTCCCCTGCTCGATCCTCAGCCCGGTGACATCGTACTTGATGCCTGTGCGGCGCCGGGAGGGAAATCGACTCATTTGGCCGATCTGATGCAGAACAAGGGGACGATCTATGCCGTCGATCAGAAAGGCGCCCGTTTAGATCTTCTGCGAAGTAATTGTCGTCGGCTCGGGATCCAGAATGTCGTGCCAATCGTCGGTGACATTCGACAGCCACGTGAATGGGTTCCCATGATCGAAACGGCAGGATCTCCCTCCGTGAAGAAGGCCAGAGCGATTGAACCGTTTGTTGATCGGATTTTGGTGGATGCGCCTTGCAGTGGGCTCGGTGTGTTGCGGCGGCATCCTGAAGCGAAATGGCGGAAAGGCGAGCAGGCACTCCCGCGACATCAGGCGCTCCAGTGTCAGATCCTTGAAGCAGTTGCCCCATGCTTGCGGCCCGGCGGGGTGCTAGTCTATAGTACGTGCTCGACGGAACCGGAAGAAAACGAAGACGTCATCCAGCGATTCTGTCTTGCTCATGGGGAATTCAAGCGTGAGTGTGTTGCCCCCTGGCTCCCGCCTGCGGCACAGGGGTTTGTCACCGAACAAGGTGCCCTCTCGACAGTGGGCAACCAGTTCTCGATGGACGGATTTTACGCCGCACGTCTGAGGAAGGTGTTGTGATGGCACGCCCCATTTATATTGCGCCCTCGATCTTAGCTGCTGATTTTGCCAGACTGGCCGAGGAAGTGGCAGCCGTAGAACGAGCGGGGGCCGACTTCCTCCATATCGATGTCATGGACGGGCATTTCGTCCCCAATTTGACCATCGGTCCACCGATCGTGGCGGCGCTCAGAAAAGTCACCAAGCTGCCGCTCGATGTCCACCTCATGATCACCAACGCTGACGCATTTATCGCGGAGTTCGCCGAAGCTGGAGCGGACTATCTTACGGTTCATGTGGAAGCCTGTCCGCATCTCCATCGCACGGTGCAATCGATCAAGGAACATGGCGTCAAGGCCGGGGTGACCCTGAATCCGGCCACCTCGCTCAGTACGATTGAGGAAATCCTCCCAGACGTCGATTTGGTCCTCATCATGTCGGTTAATCCTGGCTTCGGCGGTCAAACGTTTATCCCCTCCTGCTTGCAAAAGACTGCCTCGGCTCGTGCCATGATCGATCGGACCGGAAGCCGCGCGTTGCTCGAAGTGGACGGCGGCGTCAAGATCGACAATGTGGCTCAGGTGCTGGCTGCAGGAGCTGATGTATTGGTGGCCGGGTCGGCCATTTTCTCTAGTCGGGACTATGCCGCGACGATCGCTGCGATGCGTGCAGCCGGCCACCCTTCTTCCACAACGTCACAGCGCGTCTCCGCTCACCGATAGGCCTCGCGGGTGAACATATCTTCCCTCATCGACAGCCTCCATCCTCTCGAAGTCAAAGTCCTATCGACCTTTGCGGCAAATCCCTCCGCGATCCTCCAGACGGAACAGCTCGCGCAGTCCACCGGGTTAGAACCCTCGCAGCTCAGTATGGCGGTCGAATGGTTGCTCGCCAAGTCGTTGCTCGCGGTCGATACGGAAACCGTGACGTCGATTGTTTCGCTCACCAAAATCGGCGAACTCTACTTTGAAAAATACTCACCGATCGAACGGGTGCTGTCTGCCGCTCGAGATGCGGCCAAAACAGGCAAACGCCTGACCATTCAGGACATTCAATCCCGGGAGGGACTCGAACCGGCGGAAGTGAGCGGTGCGATCGGACGGCTCAAGAAAGAGGGTGCGCTCCTCATCATTCAAGGCGGCTGTATCGAATCGACTGGCCGGTCGAGCCAGACGGCGGAAGCGATACGAGGATTGCTGCAACAACTTCATGGGACGCCTCGTGGGCTGCAGGCATTCCCCGAGGCGCAACGGCAGGTCATTCAAGATCACGCCGTCAAGCGCGGGAATGCACGGGAACCTTTCCGCATCGATGATCGGGTAGCCAGGGCGCTCAAGCTTTCCGTAACCGGCATCGAGGCCGCCCAACAACTCTCTCGGCAAGGGACTGCTGAAGAGGTTTCCCAGCTGACGCCCGAACTGTTGAAAGATGGGAGCTGGCGGGCGAAGCGCTTCCGTAAATACACGATCAGTCTTCGCGCGCCACGGATCGCGCCGGGCAAGCGGCATCCCTATCGCGAGTTCCTCGATGCGGTGAAAACAAAACTCGTGAGCATGGGATTCCAGGAAATGCGTGGCGCGCTCGTGGAGACCGAATTCTGGAACATGGACGCTCTCTTCATGCCGCAGTTCCACCCGGCGCGTGATATCCACGACGTCTACTTTGTCAAGGAACCGACCCATGCCTCGTCGATTGCGGAACCGTACTTATCCCAGGTCGCGCAAGCGCACCGGAATGGCGGTGGAACCGGTTCAACCGGGTGGAACTATCCCTTCGATGCGGAGCGCGCGCGCCGGCTGGTCTTGCGGAGCCAGGGGACGGCCGTCTCGGCCCATACCTTGGCGGCACAACCTGCCGTACCGGGAAAATACTTTTCCATCGCCCGTTGTTTCCGTTACGATCAAGTCGATGCGACGCACGCAACCGATTTCTTTCAGGTAGAAGGGATCGTGCTCGGCGAAGACATCAACTTTCGCACATTGCTCGGCCTGCTGAATCTCTTTGCCCGTGAGGTGGCGCAAGCCAAGGAAGTCAAATTCCTCCCAGCCTACTTCCCCTTCACCGAACCGTCGGTCGAACTGCACGTGCGCCATCCGAAGCTCGGATGGATGGAGCTTGGTGGAGCCGGATTGTTCCGGCCGGAAGTCACCCTTCCACTTGGCGTGACCGTTCCGGTGATCGCATGGGGACTGGGGCTCGATCGCATGGCGATGGTGGCCCTCGGCATTCACGATATTCGTGAGTTGTTCACCGACAATCTTGATCTTATTCGCTCCACGAGAGGAGCCTACTAGGTTCACATGCCCACGATTACTATTTTCAAGCAGGATCTCGAGGGATTGCTTGCCGCGCCAGGAGAAGCTCCCCAGCCGATCACCATGGAACAACTTGAAGAATCGTTGATGCTCGTGAAGGGTGAATTGAAAGAGCAGAACTCCGACACGGGCGAACTTCGTATTGAGCTGCAAGATAGTAATCGCCCCGATCTCTGGTGCTGCGAAGGAATCGCCAGACAGATTCGGGTGAAGAGGCGAGGCGCTCTCGCAAAGTACGATTTTCTCACGACCAGACCAAAGTCGCCCAAGCAACTGAATGTGGCTCCCGGCCTGGAGAAGGTCCGGCCCTACGTGGCGGCCTGCACTGCAACAGGCTACCGTGTGACGCAGGAGGGCCTTGCGCAGCTGATTCAGACGCAAGAGAAACTCGCCGAGATGTTCGGCCGTAAGCGGCGGACTGTGTCGATCGGGCTCTATCGGCTCGCGGCGATCGAGTTTCCTGTCACCTATGACTTGGTGAAACCGGACGAGGTCACTTTCACGCCGCTGGGCATGGATACGGTCATGACGCTCGGAGAGATGCTGCTCGTCCATCCCAAAGGACTGGAGTTCGGTGGGATTCTCGCAGGACACGATCATCTGCCTGTCCTCCGCGATGCGAAGCGTCAGGTACTCTCATTTCCACCGATTATTAATAGCCGTGAAATCGGGGAAGTGCGGGTGGGAGACGATGCCCTATTTATCGAGGTGACGGGCTCTGACCTCTCAATGGTTGTCCTAACCCTCAACATTTTTGCAGCGAATCTGGCGGATCGTGACGCGGTCATTGAGCCGATCGAAATACGGTATCCCTATAAGACGGCTCTCGGCATGGCGATTATGACTCCGCAAGATCTGGGGAAGTCACGGAAGCTTCCTGTCAGCACGATCGAACAGGCCCTTGGGCAGTCGCTCGGCGCCCAGGAAGTCGCGAAGGCCCTCACGGCCTACGGCTATGAGGTGATGACGAAAAGTAAAAACGTGACGGTGAGGCTTCCCTTCTATCGACAAGACCTCATGCACGCGATGGACGTGGTCGAAGATGTCGCGATCAGCCGTGGGTACGGAGACTTTTTGCCGGTGATGCCCTCGCAGTTTACGGTCGGGGGATTGTCGCGCATCGAGGAGGTCTCCGACCGTGCTAGAACCCTCATGGTCGGTATGGGTTTCCAGGAAATCATTTCCAATATTCTCGGTTCGCCCAAGGATCTCCGCGATGCGATGCGCCTAGAGGGAACTGAGTGGGGGCAACTTGTCGAGGTGGACAATGTGATGTCTCAGAACTTTTCCGCACTTCGCCAATGGATGCTTCCATCGTTGCTTCGCGTAGAAGCTGCATCGAATCGGGCCTTTTATCCCCATCGGATATTTGAGGCCGGCGAAGTAGCACGTCACGATCTCACGCAGCCCCTAGGGTCACGCACCGTGACAGTGCTCGGCGGAATGATTGCCCATGTCGATGCACATTTCTCCGAGGCCCACTCCTGCCTAGACACGCTATTCTATTATGTGAGCCAAACCTATAGCCTGGAGCCGATCCAGCATCCTTCGTTTCTCGCTGGACGAGTGGGTAGTATTGTGTCTGAGGGGAAACAGATCGGTGTGATTGGAGAACTGCACCCCGAAGTGCTCGAACGCTGGCAGATTAGTGTTCCGGCTGTCGCGTTTGAAGTCGATCTGACGGAACTAGCCGAACGGTCTTGAGGCATACGCGCATCGGCGCATTCCTCAAGACTTATATCCTGTCCAAGCCAGTTTTGCGAAGAACCCTCTCGATAGGCGACTGCGCTTAGGCGGCAGCCGGAGCGATGTGTTGCTTGGCGAGACCGACCAGCTGCTCAAACCCCGTGGCATCCTTGATCGCCATATCCGATAGAACCTTCCGGTCCAAGAGGATATTCGCTTTTTTCAGGGCATTGATAAACCGGCCATAGGTCAGTCCATGTGCACGAACCGCCGCGTTGATGCGCGCAATCCACAGCACGCGGAAATCCCGTTTCCGGTTTTTCCGTCCGGTATAAGCGTAGGCCTGACCTTTATCGACCGATTCTGTTGCAGTGCGGAACAGCCGACTCTTTCCTCCATACTGCCCTTTAGCCAGCTTTAGCCGCTTTTTCCGCCGATGTCTTGTTTTGGGACCACCTTTTGCTCGAGGCATGAATCAGTACTCCTTTTGGTTAACGCGATTGGGACATTCTAATTTAATTGTACGGCAATAAGCGATCCAGCGCCTGGATCCTGGTCTTATCCACGAGAACCGTCCCGCTTAATCGGCGTTTCCTATCCTGCGTCTTGCTGGTAAGGATATGGCGTTTCCCCGCCTTTCGCCTGACCAATTTTCCAGAGCCGGTGCGGGTAAACCGCTTTTTTGCGCCGCTATGGGTTTTCATTTTCCTATTCTTCATATCAGTGCTTCCTTAGGTTAATACCATTCTGGCCGATTGTCTTACTTCGGCGCCACGATCATGATCAAGCTCCGCCCTTCCATGCGGGGGGCGTATTCGATCGTGCCTGTCTCTCCCAACTCTGCGATGACCGTATTCATGAGCGTCCGGCCCATCTCCTGATTCGCCATCTCACGACCGCGGTACGTCAAGAGGACCTTGGTCTTGTTACCATCGGCCAAAAAGCCCTTAATCTGTCGAATCTTGATCTCCAAGTCATGCTTATCTGTCCGAGGACGCAACTTAATTTCCTTCACCTGCGTCGATTTTTGATGGCGCCGGTTTTGATGGTCCTTCTTGCTGAGCTCGAACTTGTATTTCCCGTAGTCCATAATGCGGCATACGGGAGGCACTGACGTAGGCGCGACTTCGACGAGGTCATAGCCATTTTCTTGTGCCTGTTTGAACGCATCCGCCGTAAGGAGAATGCCGAGCTGTTCACTCTCTGGACCGATCACCCGGACTTCGCGCACTCTGATTTCACGGTTCACTCGTAGTTTGGGGACGATAAGACACCTCTTAATGTGTTAGTGAATGTTGCTGCCCTGCCGCTTTTATATCCGCCTGGAGCAGGTCAATCGCACCCGCCACTGTCATGCTGCCGAGGTTGGCTCCAGTTCGACCCCGTATGGCCAGAGTCCCACTCTGCACTTCTCGGTCGCCGACTACAAACATAAATGGAACTTTCGCCTTCTCCGCTTCTCGAATTTTGAGCCCAATTTTTTCATTCCGAAGATCTGCCTCGGCGCGAAACCCCGCGGCCTTTAGTTGGGTCACGACCTCAGCGACGTAGGGCCGCTGGTTGTCTGTGATGGACATGACCATCGCCTGAACCGGGGCGAGCCACGTTGGGAAGGCGCCGCCGAAGTGCTCAATCAGAATGCCGAAGAACCGTTCGATCGATCCCATCAGAGCCCGATGAATCATGATCGGCTGGTGCACCTTGCCGTCTTCCCCAATATAGCCTAATTCGAACCGTTCGGGATTATTGAAATCGACTTGAATGGTCGAACATTGCCAGGATCGTCCCAGAGCATCTTTGATCTTGATGTCGATCTTGGGTCCGTAGAAGACACCTTCGCCCGGATCGATCTGGTAGGCGACGCCCCGTCCCTTCAATGCCGCTTCGAGCGCGCTCGTGGCTTGGGCCCACCGTTCTTCAGAACCGACGGACTTTTCGGGCTTCGTCGAGAGGTACACTTCAAATTCAGTGAACCCGAAGGTGCCGAGAATAAAGAATGTGAAGTCTAGAACCTTGCTGACTTCGCTTTCAATCTGATCCGGCCGACAAAACAGGTGCGCGTCGTCCTGTGTGAAGCCGCGAACCCGCAGCAGACCGTGGAGGACTCCTGTCCGTTCGTACCGATAGACCGTTCCCAGTTCGCCATAGCGGATCGGGAGGTCTCGGTAACTGCGCAGATGCGATTTGTAGATCATGATGTGAAACGGACAATTCATCGGCTTGAGCTGGTACTCGCTGTTTTCAACCTTCATGGGAGCGAACATGTTGTCGCGGTAATAGTCGACGTGGCCGCTCGTTTTCCAGAGGTCTAACCGGGCGATGTGGGGGGAGTACACCAGTTCGTACCCGTTTTGAATGTGTTGATCGCGCCAAAAATTCTCAATCAACAGCCGAATCGTCGCGCCCTTCGGATGCCAGAGCACCAGGCCTGGGCCGATGTCATCCTGGGTTGAGATCAAGTCGAGTTCCTTGCCGACCTTTCGGTGGTCTCGTCGCTTGATCTCTTCTAGGCGCTCGAGATGCGCGTCGAGTTCCGCCTGGGTCGGGAAAGAGGTTCCATAGATCCGCTGGAGCATGGGATTGCGTTCATCTCCGCGCCAGTACGCGCCAGCTGTGTTCAGGAGCTTGAATGCCCCGACATGGCCTGTCGTTGGGAGGTGCGGGCCGCGACAGAGGTCGGTGAACTCACCCTGGCTATAGACTGAGATAGTCTGTCCGTCGGCAAGCCCTTGAATCAACTCAACCTTGTAGGCCTCGCCGCGTTCCTGGAAAAACTTCACTGCCTCTTGCTTCGACAATTCTGCTCGTTTTACTGGGAGAGAGCGCTTGATGATGTCCTTCGCTCGAGCCTCAATTTTTTCGAGATCTTCCGGGGTAAATGGTCGCTCAAAAGCAAAGTCATAGAAGAACCCATCCTCGAGGGCCGGGCCGATCGTCAGTTGCGCCGTAGGGAAAACCTCTTTGACGGCCTGCGCCATAATATGGGTGCTGCTATGGCGGTAGACTTCACGGCCTTCGGCACTGTCGAATTGAAGTGGAATGACCTCAGCATCGTCCGTCAAGGCGTTCGAGAGATCGACAGCCTGGCCATTCACCTTAGCCGCAAGAATATCCGGGCCAAGCGTCAGACCGAAAGCCGACAGAGCGGACCTAACGGTCTGGCCGGCTGGAATATCCCGACTGCTGCCATCTTTGAGAGTAATTTTCATAACATGCACACAATCGACTAAGCACCAGAAACAACAAAGGCATCCCGCCTGCGAGAGGCAAACGGATACCTCAGCTAGGTGGTAGGCGCGGACGGTCTTGAACCGTCGACCTCTACCGTGTCAAGGTAGCGCTCTCCCCCTGAGCTACGCGCCTATCGATCTGGATGCGCATGCTAATATAGCCCTGCCCAAGGTGTCAAGAAACGGCCTTTCCCAATATGAATTGAACCTGACTGCGGAACAGGGTACAGGGACTCAGATTCGCAGGCCTCCGTTCAGATTCATTCTGGATGGGGAAAGACTGTCGAGTTGGTGTCTCACTAATCTCGTTACACGATCTTCAATGTGTCGAAGTTGACCCCTGCGGGAGCAGGCGGTGTCTTCAGTTTCATGTCTTCCAACGCGCGAACGGCTAGATCGGCGACCACGAGATTCCGATACCATTTCCGATTGGCGGGTACGATGTACCAGGGCGCATGCTTCGTGCTGGTGGCCGAGAGTACCTCTTCAAACACCTTCATATAGTCGGCCCAGAGCTTCCGTTCTTCCAAATCTCCTTCGTTGAACTTCCAACGCTTCTCCGGATCGCGAATGCGCGCTTCCAACCGCGCTTTCTGCTCGTTTTTAGAGATGTGCAGAAAGACCTTGAGGATGGCGGTCCCGTTTTCAGCCAGCAATTCTTCAAACTCTTTGATCTGGTTTAATCGTTGGGCCTCCACTTTGGCTGAGATCATCTTGTGGACTCGCGTGATAAGCACGTCTTCGTAGTGCGATCGGTTGAAGATCCCGATCTGGCCCTTGGCCGGCACCTCGTGATGAACGCGCCAGAGGAAGTCATGGGCGAGTTCGCTATTGGAAGGGGCCTTGAAGGTCGCCACCCTGCAGCCCTGCGGATTCACACCTGACATGACATGCTTGATTGTCCCATCCTTACCGCTGGTATCCATCCCCTGCAACACGATGAGCACCGCGCGGTTGCCGTTGGCATAGAGACGTTGCTGCAACTCCCCAAGTCTGCCGATCAACTGAACCGTAACGGCCTTCGCTTTCTCTTTGCCTTGATCTGTATTCTTGTACTCGCCGGTATCGTCAGGGTCACATCTGCCCAAATTGAGTTGTGCGTCAGGCTTGACGCGATACTCTTTCATGTTCGGTTCCTCCTCTACCTTCTTAGGCTCGTGTTCGAGGCGGTATTTTACTCCTTTCATTCCAGCTTGACACTCACGAACAACTGGCAAAGAATGCGCCAAATTATTCAAGGGGAGGTGCTTCATGGCAGTCGATCCGGACAAGCTGAACGCATTCATGGGCAAAGCAGTCAGCGACATTGGAGCCGCGCTGAGCGCCAACATGGTGCTCCTTGGCGACAAGCTCGGTCTCTACAAAGCCATGGCGAAGGCGGGTCCCGTCACGCCGACTGAACTCGCAAAGTCGACAAAGACAGCCGAACGCTATGTCCGTGAGTGGCTGGGTAATCAAGCAGCAGGTGGATACGTGACCTATGACGCCGGAACTGGTCGGTACCGGCTCCCTGAAGAACAGGCGATGGCACTCGCCGATGAAAGCAACCCTTGTTTTCTCCCCGGTGCGTTTCAGGTCATCGCGGCCACATTTTCGGCCAACCCCAAGATCGAGCAGCGGTTCAAGACCGGCAAGGGTCTCGGATGGGATCAGCATGACCACCGTTTGTTCGAAGGCACAGAGAGATTTTTCCGTCCGAACTACCTAGGCAACCTTGTAACAAATTGGATTCCATCCCTCGACGGTGTGGAAATAAAACTCAAGAGAGGTGCGAAAGTCGCGGATGTCGGCTGTGGGTTCGGCGCATCCACCATCATCATGGCGAAGGCCTATCCCAGATCCACCTTTATCGGCTTCGATTACCATAAGCCCTCGATCCTGACAGCACGCAAACGGGCTAAGGAGGCAGGCCTGAAGAACGTGACCTTTGCAGCGGCGAAGTCCACAGACTTTCCCGGCAAGGAGTACGACTTCGTCGCCCACTTCGATTGTCTGCATGACATGGGCGACCCTATCGGCGCTGCGAAGCATGTGAAGAAGACGCTCACACAGAATGGCACATGGATGATTGTAGAACCATTCGCCAATGACCGTGTGGAAGATAATCTGAATCCGGTTGGCAGAGTCTTCTACGCTGCCTCGACGATGATCTGCGTACCCGCTTCCCTGGCATCCAATGGTCCGGCCCTCGGCGCCCAAGCTGGGGAGGCGAGGTTGCGAGATGTGGTCATGAAAGGTGGGCTCACACGATTCCGACGCGCGACACAGACGCCGTTCAATCTGGTGTTGGAGGCGAGACCGTGAGATGTAACGACTAGCATAGCCACCCTGGCCCCAGGGCCGCTTGCACTTTGGCGCGGCCCCGGGCATAGTGCGGGGCAGGCCTACACTTTCTGAGGAGGGCATGATGGGGCAACGACTCGCCGCCGAAGCGCTGGGCACATTCTGGTTGGTGTTCGCCGGCTGCGGGAGCGCACTTCTGAGCGCCGGCCTTCCGCAGCTCGGCATTGGGGTCTTCGGGATCGCCTTCGCCTTCGGAGTGGCCGTGGTCACAATGGTGTACGCCTTCGGCCATATCTCGGGCTGCCATATCAACCCCGCCGTCACCATC
>JACQEY010000196.1 GCA_016200355.1 Nitrospirota bacterium | reverse complement strand
TCCTTCCCGAAGTGCCGCAGATCAGACGGAATATACGAGCTATGATATTCCAATCGTCCTGGACCCCTCGGTCCAGGCCCATATTCGCTACTTCAATACAGCCATCCATGGTCGCTTCGGCGAGTGGCTCTTCCGACTTAGCCGCTATCGGCCCCTTGTTGAGACGATCTTCATGGAATTTGACCTCCCCAGCGATCTGGTCTACCTCTCCCTGGTGGAAAGCGGATTTAACCCCTACGCGTACTCACGAGCTAAAGCCACGGGTCCCTGGCAGTTCATGAAGGGTACGGCCAAGGTCTATGGGCTCCGCGTGGACACGTATGTCGATGAACGTCGGGATCCCATCAAGTCAACGGTGGCTGCGGCACGCTACCTCCGCGATCTCTACGACCTCTTCGGCGCCTGGCCGCTCGCGATGGCTGCCTACAATGCCGGAGAAGGCAAGGTGATGCGAGCCCTCCATAAGGCCCGGGCCGAAAGCTTTTCTGAGATTTCGAAAACACGATTGATTCGGCGAGAGACGAAAGAATACGTACCACGATTTATGGCCGCCACCATCATCGCGAGGAACCCCAATCGATATGGCTTCTCTCAGGAATCTGCCGAGCCGCATCAATTCGATGAAGCGATCGTCACACGACCCGTCCATTTTCGCGCAATCGCTGATGCCACCGGCATTCCATATGAAGAGATCCGGCTCTTAAATCCTGAGCTGCGTCGAGACGCGGCACCCCCCGATGACGCGATCTACCACCTGAAGGTTCCGGTGGGAACGAAAGCGACAGTGGAACAGCTGCTCGACCGCATCCCGGCCTACAAGTTCCCACAACTTCCGGCAAAGGCGCAGTTTGTCACCGCCGGGCCTTCTCGCTGGTATAAAGTCCGCGTGGGAGACACGCTGGGAAAAGTGTCCAAACGGTTTCGCATCCCGGTCAAGACGCTCAAGACGAAAAATAGCCTCTCCAGCCCAACGATTCGACCTGGCGACTTTCTCGTTATCAGCCGCTAGCCCCTACTAATTGCGACGGTTCGTCGTGAAACCGCCCGAAAGCGCGTTCCTCGTGAAGCGGCCCTTGCTCGAAAGTTTCAGATTTCGAGTTTCTAGCTTCATATTTCTAGTTCTTCGTTTCGGATTGCTGAAATTCCAAGGTCGAACGTGAAACCTGAAACTAGAAACCAACCGCTCCCAAACGAACGACGCTTCACGCGCAAAAGCCGCGGATCGGCGGTTGCAGTTGACGCCTTCGCGAATAATGCGGGCTAGGGGCTTTTCTTGTCTGCTGAGGGCGGAGGAGCCTGAGGACTTTTCTGTGACGGAGCAACGGACGGAGTTGTCGACATCGAGGCAGGGGTTGACTCTTTCGACTTCATGGCATCCATAATCTTGGTCCGAATCGTCGCTTCACTGGTGAAGGGAGAGTTCGGATAGGTCTTTATCAGTTCCTGATAGCGAGCCACGGCCCCCTCGGGCCGCGATTGGGACTCTTCCAGCCGCGCCAGCTCGAATAACGCCTGATCCCGGTTCAACGTACCGGTCGTCTCCAAGATGCCGGTGAATGCCTTCACTGCCTGGTCTCGGTCCCCCTTGTGCAAGTACACATAGGCCAGGCGTTGTTGCACCAGCCCGGCCATTGAGGGATTCGAACTGTATAATGTGAGAAATCGCTGATAGGCATCAATCGCCGCGCTCAGTTCATTGGCCTGGACCAATGCATTCCCCAAATGATACAAGGCAAGTGGCGCCGTGGAGGTTCGTGGATATTGATCGACAATTTGCCGATACCTCGCGATCGCTTCCTTGAGCGCGTGATCGGCCTTCTGAGGATCGTTTGCAGAGGGAGCGGTTAAGAAGCGCATCGCCTCTTGTTCAAGATCTTGGGCTTTCTGCGCTGCCTGACGGTCGACATAAAACACTCCTCCGACCACTGCAGCCGCTAGCACCAACACTCCCAGACCAACCAGCACGGGGCGTCGATAATCCCCTGCCCTATGCAGCGCATGGTCCAGCGAGCTCAACATGTGAGCTTCATCGACCGGAAGAGTTTTCGCCGGAACTTTGATACGGTAGCTCATGGATGGATTCGTCAGGGAGAGCGAAGCCCGTTTCTTCAAATTGTGATCGGGCCTTATACTAAGGATGTCACGAGCTTGTCAATGAGGCGGCTGGGTGTCGGTTCTCAGAAGGCACACCAACTCCTACTTGGTAATGTCTAGCCACGTACATGTTTGAAAAACAACTACGGGAATTGGCTGCGCGACATCTGACGAGACGCCTCACTCCGCTTCATTCCGGCATTGGGCCGGTAGTTGAAATGGACGGACGCCAGATCCTCCTGTTTGCCTCGAACGACTATTTGGGATTGGCCATGCACCCGGAAGTGATTCAGTCCGCCGTCGAGGCGACACAGCGGTTTGGCGCCGGAGCTGGCGCCTCTCGGTTGATCTCAGGTTCGTTGCCGCCGCATCAAGAACTAGAGTCTGCCCTGGCACAGTTCAAAGGAACCGAAGCCGCACTGACGTTTAGCTCCGGCTACCTTGCTAACATTGGAACCATCCCTGCACTGACTGAACAAGGCGGACTGATCCTGGCAGATCGTCTGTGCCATGCCAGCCTGATCGACGGCTGCCGTCTCAGCGCAGCCGACTTCCGAATCTATCGCCACAACGATACCAACCATCTGCAGTCCCTTCTGGCCAAGAGACGCCAGGCACGACGCACTCTGATTGTGACCGACGGCCTATTCAGTATGGATGGAGACCTTGCGCCGTTGCCAGAACTCTGTCGGTTAGCCAAGGACTATGAGGCCGACCTCTATATCGATGACGCCCACGGCACGGGCGTGATGGGGCCGCATGGACGAGGGACGGCCGAACATTTCGGCCTCGCCTCACAGATCCCGTTTCAGATGGGAACATTGGGCAAGGCCTTCGGCAGCAGTGGCGCTTATCTTGTTGGGTCCTCGATGTTGATCCGTTACCTCATGAACACGAGCCGGTCCTTCATCTTTACCACGGCGCCCCCACCAAGTTCAGCTGCTGCCGTCACGGCAGCATTGAGAGTCATGCAACGAGAGCCGGAACGACGGGCACGCCTATGGGCCAATCGTGAACGGTTGTTCTCAGGGTTGACCCAATTGGGATTTAGCCTATCTCCCAGCGTCAGTCCGATCATGCCGATCCTCGTCGGCAATGCCGAAACCGCACTCTCCTTTGCCGAACACCTGTTCGCAGAAGGCGTATATGCGCCGGCGATTCGGCCACCTACCGTACCGGACGCCACCAGCCGCATCCGCGTCACGGTAACATCCGAGCACACCCCCAGCCATATCGACCAGGCCCTTGACACGTTTCACCGCGCAGGGCAATCAGCGGGGCTGATCTGATCGAATCCCTCACCTCTCTACACTAAACCACCGAAGTATTCACGCAGCCGCTTGCGGATATTTCCTTGCTTTCCCATCACCCTGTGGCATGATGCCTCAAGTAGCCTTGTGAACTGACAGGCCATCATCTCACTATTCTCTATTACCAGGGAGTCCCCTTCATGGATATTGCGAAGCTCCTGACCTACACGGCAAAGGAGGGCGCATCGGATTGTCACATCAGCGCCGGCGAGCCACCGATGATCCGCATGAACGGGGACCTCAAGAAACTGGACCATCCCCCATTGACCACGGAAGAAACGCACTCGCTGATCTATGACATGATGAGCGATGCCCAACGGAAGAATTTTGAGGAAAAGCGCGAGTGCGACTTTTCCTTTGAACTGGGCGACATCGCCCGATTCCGCGTAAACGTCTTCGTCCAAACCCGTGGGCTTGGCGCCGTCTTCCGAAACATTCCCACCGAAATCATTCCGATGGAGAAACTCGGCATGCCTCCGATCGTGCGGCAGCTCTGCGATCGGGAAAAGGGGCTGATCCTTGTGACCGGCCCAACCGGGTCCGGTAAATCGACGACGCTGGCCTCCATGGTCGATTATTTGAACAACACCTTCGAAGGCCACATCCTCACCATCGAAGATCCGGTCGAATTCGTCCACAAGACAAAGAGGTGCCTGGTTAACCAGCGGGAACTGGGCGTCCATACCCTGTCGTTCGCAAATGCCCTGAGAGCCGCTCTTCGCGAAGATCCAGACATCATCCTCGTGGGCGAAATGCGCGACCTGGAAACCATCCAACTTGCGTTGACTGCTGCGGAAACGGGCCACTTGGTCTTCGGCACACTCCATACCTCCAGCGCGCCGAAAACCATCGACCGCATCATCGATGCCTTCCCTCCCAACCAACAGTCCCAGATTAGGGCACAGATCGCTGAAGCCTTGGAAGCGGTCATCACGCAGACCCTGCTGAAGAAAAAATCAGGCGGGCGTGTCGCCGCCCTCGAAATCATGGTCGCCACGACCGCGGTCAGAAATCTGGTCCGAGAGGGCAAGTTGCACCAAATTCCCGGGATCATGCAGGCCAGTCAGAAAGACGGTATGCAAACGATGGACATGGCACTGTTCGATTTAGCGACCCGCGGTATCGTCACGAAGGGCGAAGCCCAATCGCGCAGCATGAATCCCAATCTGTTTGGGTCCTCAATGAGCGGCGCAGCCTAAGATACCTGAGATACCTGGCAAGAAAACGGGGGTTGAAATGGATGTGCGCAGTCTCTTGAAAGTCATGGTGGACCAAGAAGCGTCGGACCTGTACCTGACCGTCGACTCGGCTCCAGCCTATCGCGTCCACGGCTCGACACAACAAACCAACGCGCCGCCGTTTACCAATGAACAACTCGAAGCCCTTGCGCTGGCGCTCATGCGCGGTCAGCAGCGTGGGGAATTCGAGGAAAAGATGGAAATGAACCTGGCCCTCTACTACAAAGAACTCGGCCGTTTCCGTGTCAATATTTTTCGGCAGCGCGGGAATGTCGGCTTGGTCTTTCGGCATATCAAAGCCGACATCCAAACCGTCGAGCAGCTGGGCCTGCCTCCGATTGTGAAAGACATCTCCATGACGAAACGCGGGTTGGTGCTGGTGGTCGGAGCCACCGGTTCCGGAAAATCCACCACCCTCGCAGCCATGATCGATCACCGCAATACCATCCATCCCGGCCATATCGTGACCGTGGAAGACCCGATCGAGTTCGTCCATAATCATAAGCGTTCGCTCATTACACAGCGAGAAGTCGGCTTCGATACGCTCTCATTTCAAAATGCACTCAAGAATACATTGCGGCAAGCGCCGGATGTGATCCTGATCGGCGAAGTCCGGGACACGGAAACGATGGAAGCCGCGATCACCTTCGCGGAAACCGGACATCTCTGCATTGGCACCCTCCACTCGAACAATGCGAACCAAGCCATCGAGCGCATCATGAATTTTTTCCCGGTCGAGCGGCATGCGCAGATCTATCTCCAGTTGTCGCTCAATCTTCGCGCCATCATCTCACAACGGCTCATACCGTCCGTAGACGGGAAACGAGCCCCTGCACTGGAAATTATGCTCGACACGCCCCGCATTAAAGATCTCATCAAGAAGGCCGAGGTCGATTTACTCAAAGAAGCGATGGAGCAAGGGCTGGAGGAAGGCTGTCAGACATTCGACCATGTCTTGTTCCAACTGTATAAGGAGGAGCGGATTTCGCTCGAACAAGCCTTGATCAATGCCGACAGCGCCAACAATCTCCGACTTAAGATCAAGATCGAAGGTCTCAGAGGAGACGATGCGATCAACGCGCTCCTCGACAAAAAATCAGGCGACCACACGACCGGCGCCTTCAAGATTCAGGGGGGAGCCTCATCAGGAAACGTGACTCCCCTGCGTAAACGTTAGCCCCCTCGCCTCCCACACACCTCGTCACAATCCGGCAAGGATCTCTGCGCTTACTGAGCCGCAGCAGCCCCTTGTCGCTCAAGATACGACGCAATCTTCTCCAGTGCGAGAGCACTGAGTTTCACGCCATACCATGTCGGCATCGTACCAGCCGGATATCCCGGCACGACAAACAGTCCCGGTTCAAGGACCGATTCGATGACATACTCGTGCACCGTCTTCGCATGGCCCCGGTACGCCGGATCGGCCAATCGCGCAGGCCCCGTAGCACCTAATAGGAGGGGCGGCCCTACGCGCCCATCAGCCCCCTGAATACCCGGCACGGTGTGGCACACCGCGCAGCCGGCCCTTGTAAATATCTCTGTGATCGGTTCGTCTCCAGTGACCAGCGGAACCATGCCAGGGACAATCACTGGCACCGATGGGACAGACGCAGGCGTCACTGAAGAAGATTCGATGGAGCGAAGGGCCAGCCACGTTCCCAGTAGCAGCGCAACCACAATGAGGGGTGTGATAGATCGTTCAGGCATGGAACCGGTCGCAGGAAAAGTCCTGTAGGCCACGCACCGTGGCGCGCGACGTGAACAGACTTGTTTCTCACCGTGTTTGCCGTCTCGCTCGTCCCGCCTGTCTCGCACGGCTATCCTGCGGGAATGCTCCAGTGTATCCAGCTCACACGACAAACTCAACGGAATGAAACGGCTGAAATTGCGACGCGGGGATAACGGAGATGGAAGGTAGGCTTGGTGTCCCCAACGGGATTTGAACCCGTGTTACTGCCTTGAAAGGGCAATGTCCTAGGCCAGGCTAGACGATGGGGACCAAACAGCGTCGACAAAAATGAGCTGGTCTCTTACCATACTTCAGACTCATGTGTCACTAGAGGATACAGCAGACTTCACGGCAGCCAGTCGCGTTTCTACTTCAATTTCTGTAGGATAAATAGCTTCGAACGCATTAGCACCTCCACTAGTCATGACCCAAGGAGCACGACGCATGACAAGACCACGATTCGCATCGCACAGATCACTGCTGCTCGTTGCCTGTTGCCTGATAGGAGCCGGTTGTGCCCACGATACGTACCAAGAGCGGGCAAATATGATTAAGAATCATGCCGACGCGTTCTATAACAGTCTGAAAGCCAACCGAGTGGAATCTGCTATACGCGACAATGAGCAGATTGAAGCGATGGCGAGCCAGATGGGAGATACCGTCAGGAAACGGGCCGGACAACAAGGCACCACAGCGGTTGAACGGGAGTTTGCCTTGATGACCACTGCCAACGAAGCCGCAGCCACAAACTGGCTCGCGCTGGGCCAATACTTCACCATCAAGCGCCAATATCCCCAAGCACGCGCCACCTATCAACGCGTGATCGACACCTATACGAATCCCACAGACCGGCCATACCGAGAACAGGCCCTGCGCGCCGTAAGGGATTTGGACATGCTCAATCCGCCCTCAACAACGACGAATCCGTGAACGCCAACCATCCCCTATGCCAATTCTCTCGAATACTTCTCGGCGGGCTCCTGTTATTCAGCTGGGGATGCGTCCACCGAATTCACGTCACCCCTGTGCCTCCAACTGTTTCACCTGTCGCCATCGCGCACTCGCTACAAGTCATTGTGCCATTTCTCGCAGTGGAAGGAGCCGATCACATGCCGGGCATCCCCTTGCTTGACTGGCCGACACAGGATCTTCGAACCGCCGCGATCAACTATATCCACGCGCGTCAGACATTTGCCTCGGTCGGCGAAAAACCGGCCGATCTCACCCTGACCATCAAAGCCTGGCTGGCAGTGCGGTCCCAGGACAGCTACTACTACCGTCTGCACCTGGAATCAGCTCTAGGCCCTTCGGGAAAACCACCGATCAAGTCATATCTGGCGGAAAAAGAAACGGTGGGGTCGAACGTTCGGTGGGTGACGGCTTCGGATCAGACTCCCATTGAGGAAGCAGTCCAAGCCGCTCTGGACGATCTGCTCTCGCAGATCGAAGCCGACTACCTCTTGTATAGAAATGGCCCGCGCTGAGTACGAGAGGGATCTAGCAGATTGCGGGACTGGTTGATTTGGTTAGTTTCATTCAACCAAACAAACGAGACAAACCAAATAAAC
>JACQEY010000195.1 GCA_016200355.1 Nitrospirota bacterium | reverse complement strand
GGTCGCCGCAGGCTTCTCCTGACTCTGCTTCTGCCCCGTGGCCAGCTCCTTGGCCCCCTTTTCAACGGGTGCTGCGGCCATCGCCGACTGAGCAGCAAGCCCACGCAACGCCACCGGCACAAGCATCAATCTCATGAACCGCCTCCGCATTCTGTTGAAAAAGCCATGACACCCTGTCCTCGCACAGCTCAATGGGCGGGAACTATAAAGCTTCGCACCTCCGAAAGGCAACCGTGCAGGGTCACGCGGCTGCGCCGTCCAGCAGAATACTGACAAGGTCGGCCAGCCACCGTGGCTTCTCGTTTATTCTCCTTTTCCGAATACCCCGCAGCTTGCTGCAAGGAATTCCACTGACCATACGGTTACCCTAAAGTACTCGAAAATATCACCGATAATGAATAGCAATGAACTGTGTAATTGTATCGGACTCGATACGCCTCAGCATCGTGTCTTCAGTGCTTTAACTGTGCTGAACGATTGGAACTCCCGATGACCTTCTCTCAACAGGAACCAGTCGGAATCGAAGCACCAGTAGATTTTTCAGCGGCACTTCGCTGGGTAGATGGAGACCGAGAACTGCTCACTGAGCTCATCGCGATATTTCTTGAAGACTGCCCTAAAAGACTCCAGGAGCTCGATCACGCAATGAAAGAAGGCAATGCGAGTGGGGTCCGTCAGGCCGCGCATAGCTTGAAAGGTATGGTCGCAGGTTTTGACGCCAGCGCGGCACATGGGCTCGCAGCTGAAATGGAAGGCCTGGGCAAAGCCGGTGACTTGTCGAAGGCTTCAGGCCTCCTTTCAACGTTGCTGATCGAATTCTCCCGCGTCATGAATTACCTGAAGGTGGCGGACTGGCGAGGGATGAACTGACAACAGATGCCGGCCAGGCACCAGCGTACGCATTGAAGATGGGATAACTACATGACGAAAATTGTAGTCGCTGATGATGACCGGATGTTCCGCAAGGCTGCCGAAACGACACTGCGCCGGCAGGGATACGAAGTGGTCACCGCATCCGATGGGGAAGAAGCCCTTCAACTCATCCGGTCTGAACGGCCTGATATTATCGTCCTCGATCTGATCATGCCTAAACTCCAAGGATTCGACGTCCTCCAAGTTCTGAAACAGGATTCTGTCACAGCCGCCATCCCGGTGATCGTATTGAGCAGCTTGACTCAGGAGCAAGATAAACAGGAGGCCCTGGACCTTGGAGCCTCGGCATACTTCAATAAGGCCACCTTCTCGCTCGGAGAGCTCGTGAAGCAAGTCGAAAACACCCTCACCAAAGGACAAGCGTCATGCCAGAGTTGAAGGTCAGCAACGAGGAACTTCAATCGCTCCTGGTGGAACAGCTCGGGGTGATCGATCAAGCCGACTTTGACAGGGCGAGCACACTCGCTCAACGGCTCAGAACTCCCCTCATTCATACGCTGGTCGAGCAAGGCCGCATCCCACAAGCATTCTTACTGGACCAACTGGCCCGCAGCTGGAATGTCGGTTTCATCGACCTGACAATCGGCCACGTGAAGGGGGACCTCATCTGTACGATACAGGAAGCCTTCTCGCGTAAGCATCTCCTCGTTCCATTCGACCGCGATGGCGATCAACTGCACGTCGCCATGGCGGATCCACGAGAACGAAAAGTCGTGAGTGAGATCGAACGCGTCACAGGACTGCGCGTCAGTCCATTCCTCGCGACGGAAGCATCGATCAGACGAGCGCAACTGTTGTACAAGAAAGAATTGAGAGAGATCCTCGAGCGAGCGACCACGGAAAAGACAACTGAACTCACTTCGGCAAAACCGCAGGACGGGAACGACTCGACGATCGTGGACGCGGTCCAACGCCTCCTCCTGTACGCGGCTGTCACACGAGCATCCGATATCCACATCGAGCCATTTGAACTTGAAACCGTCGTCCGTTACCGCGTAGACGGCGTGATGCGCGAAGTCTTCAGCCTTACGCCGGCGCTTCAGCTCCCTCTGGTCTCACGGATCAAAATTCTGTCTGGTATGCGTATTGACGAGCGGCGCACCCCCCAAGACGGTCGATTCGAAGCCAACCTCGACGGCTTTAAAATAGATCTCCGTGTCGCATCAATTCCCACCCAGTGGGGAGAGAAAATAGTCCTCCGAATCCTTTCAAAGGACAATGTCATCATCGACTTGGAAGATCTGGGACTCGTGCCCCACGATTATCAAATTATTCTCCGGAATATCATGAAACCATTTGGGATGATCCTGATCACCGGGCCGACCGGATCGGGCAAGTCCACCACACTCTACGCCATGCTCATGCGAATCGGAACTGAGCGCCAAAACATTGTCAACATCTCAACCATTGAAGAACCAGTCGAATACTCGATTCCGAGGGTCAACCAGACCCAAGTCAATCATCAAGCGGGTGTCCAGTTTTCCACGGGCCTGAAAGCGCTGCTCCGCCAAGACCCCGACGTCATCATGGTCGGAGAAATCCGCGATAAAGAAACTGCCGAAATCGCAGTCCAGGCAGCCTTGGTTGGACGACTCCTCTTGTCCACGCTTCACACAAACGACTCTACCGGAAGCGTCCCTCGCTTACTCGACATCGGAGTAGAGCCGTATCTTCTGTCTTCGTCCCTGACCCTCGTGGTGGCCCAACGGCTCATTCGCAGGATCTGCAAGAACTGCCGCGAAAGCGTGACACCCACCACCAGAGTTCTCGAATCCATCCAATCCCGGCCAGACTTCTCCGAAACAATTGGTGTGTTGCAGCGGCAAGGCGTCCTGCGCAAGACACACGATGGACTGCAAGGAATCAGGCTCTACAAGGGGAAAGGGTGTGCCCAATGCCAGGGAAGCGGTTTCATTGGCCGGGTCGGCCTGTTTGAGATATTCGAAGTCGATGAGGATATTCGAGATTTGATCATGCAGAGGAGACCAGCATCGTTTATCCGCTCGACCGCGATCATGAAGGGGATGAAGACCATGTTTCAGGACGGGCTGGCAAAGGCTTTCATGGGTGAAACGACCATCGAAGAAGTCTTCCGCGTGGCTCTGTAACCCACATTATTCATGAGCGATTCTGCTGCAGTCGCCGATGCCCGATACAAGCAAGACGGGCAGGAAAAGCGCGACACGAAGTTCGAAGTTCTGAAAATGACCCCGTAAACTCCACCTCTCTCTAGGGGAGCGGCCAAGGTTGCCCTTTACTGCGCGCATCGAGCGACCACTGTTTTATCGTGGGGGCTCTGCGAGCAAGAAGGGCACCTGGCCACTCCCCTCCCACTCTTCAGAGACCGTGCGTTGCACGAGCACAGGAGACCATCTAGGCTGCCCTCGTCCGCACCTCCCACAGTTTCGTATAGACTGACCCGGTCGCCTTCAATTCACTCTTCATCAGCACGACCGACTCCACCGCCAGTAAGCCCACTGAAAGCGGCCTATCCAGCACCCCGCTCTTTGCCAAGGCAACCCCAATATGCCGTTCTCCCACCTTGGTTCGTGCCAAGGTTAAATGCGGACTGAACGGTTTTGTCTCTCTGAGAAAGCCTGCCCCTTCGCAGGCCTGCTCGATCGCGCCATGTATCTCAGTGAGTCGCTTTGCCTCTGCTCCCTGCTCCCAATTCTCCGATGGTCCGACCCACAGTACGCGTGGACTTTGGGGACGTGGAAAGGCACCGAATCGTTCAAACGGCACGTTCACAGCCATCTGATTTCCGATCGCTTGCTCAAGCGCAGCGCGTAGCGGATCAATGCCCTGCTCATCCATGTCGCCAAGAAACTTGAACGTCAGATGAATCGAGTCCGGCCGCACCCAAGAAATGCGCGTACCTCGCTTCATCTCCGGCTCAATTCTATGCTTCAACTCCTGTTGAACAACGGCAAGCCCGGCTCGCAGCTCTTTCAACAGTTCGACGGCAAGAAACGCCCGGATCACTTCAGCGCCTTATCGAGCAACCAGCGGCGAAGGACATCCAATGCGGCTTGTGATGACCGCTGTTTGATGGCATTCCGGTCGCCGTGAAACCGGAATTCCTGTGCGATAGGCCGGCCGGTCCCATCGTCCAACCCGACATAGACCAGCCCAACCGGCTTGGTCTCAGTCCCGCCGCCCGGCCCGGCAATACCGGTGACGCTGAGTCCCACCGATACGTTGGCGCGCTCACGAATGCCGCGAGCCATCGCCGCTGCGACCTCCTTACTCACCGCGCCATGTCGGGCAATCAGTTCCGCCGGCACACCCAGCATCTCCGTTTTCGCCCGATTGCTGTAGCAAACGGCGCCACGATCTACATAGGCAGATGAGCCAGCCACCTGTGTGAGCCGATGACCGATCAATCCGCCGGTACAGGATTCCGCGACCGCCAGCATGAGCCCTCGTGTGGCAAGTTCGCGCCCGACGACTGCTTCCATCGAGTCGTGCCCCTCGGCGAAGAGCCAATCGCTGAGCCGCGAGCGGACACTGCTCGCCAGCTTCTGAAGCAAATCACGATTCTTCTCCGGGACAGGTCGGTTCCCCTTCGTCGTCAGCGAGACCAGCACCCCCATGGGCGATGCGAGCAACCCCAAGTCGATCGGCACTCCTTTGGAAATGAGCCCTTTGAGCTTGGCATCGACGTCCGCCTCCGCCAAGCCGAACGTATGAAATACCTGACGAGAGATCGGCGCTTGGAAAGACCGGCCTGACGATTCGCTTGCTGCGCGCAGCAATGGCACAACTTCCTGCCGCATCATCTCTTCCATTTCACGCGGCACGCCGGGCAAACAAATTATTAGCGCCTTCTTCCATGTTAGACAGAACCCCGGCGCAGAACCGACCGGATTTTTTAGCACTGTGGCACCGGACGGAATCATGGCCTGGCGCAACTGCGCGGAGTTTGGTATCCGGCCCCATTGCGCGAGCCGAGCCATCATTCCCTCCAATGCTTCCTTGCGACGACCCAGCCGATGTCCAGTTGCGTAAGCCACCGCCTCTCTCGTGCAATCGTCCACGGTCGGGCCAAGTCCGCCGGTCATGATGATCACCTGGGCTCGCTTTACGGCTGCATGAATAACCGTGACGATATCCTGCCGTTCATCGCCAACGACCGATTTGAATCGAACGGCGATCCCAAGTTTTCCGAGTTCATCAGCGAGGAAGAGAGAGTTGGCGTCGGATCGGCCCCCGATCAGCAGCTCGGTACCGATAGCAATGGTTTCTGCACCGAGCTGGTTCATCTGGTCTATTTGGTTTGTTTGGTTGATTTAGTTCACCTGGTTAGTCTGGTCAACCAAACAAACAAGACAAACCAAATAACGATCTTTAGTAGACTATTGAATCTCGCCAAAATCTACGGAAAAGCTCGACTCTCCTCCAGTCCCCGGATACACAGTAATCGATGTCGTGGACGTCGGATCGAAGTCGGCGTAGTTGAACGTCGCCACGACCTTCGCCTTGAATTGAGGACTCTTCGGCCAAACGTCGCTGCGATTGGCTTGCGCATCGAATCGCACCATCATGGGATTGATCGTCTTCTCGCCCTGATTGAGCACCATGTAACTGTCCACCGCAAAATTCTGCGTGTTACCGAAGATGACGGTGCTGATGAGCATCGTGTTGCCTTCCAGCACTTGTGTCACATCGGCCTCGCTCGGCTGGAGTCCCCGCAAGGCCATATGCGTGGCCATGACCGACAGGGCTCCTATTTTTGTGATCAAAAACCCCTTAGGTAGGACCTCGTCTGCCACGCCAAACCGCACATAAAAACTATCCGGAGACCGCCCCTTCTGCGCCGCTTCTTTCCCCTGAGCGAGTGCGGTCTGAATCTGCTGCGCAGTAGGGTGCACGTCGATAGCATACGCCGGCACATGAAGGAGGCCACCCAACACAACAACGCACATGCACAGCAACGTGCACTTCAACCGACCCGTTGGCCGGCCCCCTTCGCCAAGGCTTCGGCGGCCCGCCGGAGCTTCGAGCGAAGGCGGGAGCCTCTGGGTGGCGTATTGATGGCCCTGCACACCCCACATGAGCATGCCAGTACCAGAACACTCTTCTCATGTCAACGAACGGCCCAACCTTCTTCTGCCCGTTGACAAAAGCAAGGGTGTAGTGATAAAAAAATCGAGCCGCGCTGAGCCAGAACTATTCACGAATGCCGTCGTGAAAGCGCGTTCCTCGTTAAGCGAGAGAGCCGTACACAACACTTGCAGCAGACGTATTCCCCAATAGTCGTTGGCAGCACGCATCTTCAAGACGTTATACGGAGGAGTTTCGATGTTGACCCCTGAACCGACCCCAGCGCCCCAAGCCCCGCGACGCCAATATGTGAACTTCGTCTTCTACAAAATCGACCCGGCCTGGCGGCGCCTCCCCGAGAGTGAACGCACCAAAGGGAAGCAGGAGTTCCTCCGGGCGGTCGAAGAGTATACCGGCAAGGTGCTCGTGGTGGCCTACTCCTCGGTCGGCATCCGGGGCGATTGCGACATCATGCTGTGGCGGATCAGCTACGAGCTGGAACTGTTCCAGGACATGACCACCAAGATCCTGGCCTCGGGCTTGGGCCAGTACCTGACCACACCCTACTCCTATCTCGCGATCACCAAACGGTCGGTCTACGTAGATCATCACACGCACGAAAACCAAGAGGGCAAGCGGCTGACCGTCGTGCCGGGCAAAGGCAAATATATTTTCGTCTACCCGTTCCTGAAGACGCGCGACTGGTTTCTGCTCACGAAAGCGGCGCGGCAGGGCATGATGGACGAGCACATCGAAGTCGGCCATCGCTTCCCGTCGGTGAAACTGAACACAACCTATTCCTTCGGGTTGGACGATCAGGAGTGGGTGGTGGCGTTTGAAAGCGATAAGCCGGAAGATTTCCTGGATCTCGTGATGGCGCTTCGCGAAACCGAGGGCTCCCGCTATACGTTGCGTGATACACCGATTTTCACCTGCATTCGCAAGAGCCTCAAGGAAACGCTCGACACGCTCGGCGGCTGATCTCGTTTGTTTGGTTGATCTGGTTGATCTGGTTGATTTGGTTCATCTGGTTAGTTTCGTTCAACCAAACAAACGAGACAAACCAAACAAACCAAATAACGGTCTTCTTATCCTGGCGGGCTTTTTCAGCATCCTGCTAGAAGCATCTCGACACATCCCATGGCTGATAATAATGCGCTCTACGCGGTTCGTTTTCCAGACGGGTCGGTGAGCCTGTACATCGACGAAGACTATGCGATTGAACGCGGGGTGGACCCAGCCACTCTCACGCGCGTGGAAATCCCACGGGACATGTTTGTCAGCGGAACCATTCAAGAGATTCGAGAATATGTCGCCGTCTACCTGGAGTCACAGCAATCAGGCACGGCGTAACAGACTAGGTTGATTTGGTTCATCTGGTTTGTCCGGTCTATCTGGTTCAACCAAATAAACAAAACAAACTAAACAAACCAAATAAACGAGACCCACTCCATGACAACAATAGCCTCACCGACATCGCTCCTGACCATTGAGACGATCCGATCCGTCATCGATGCCATGCCCATGCAGGGGCGGATTATGCTTCGATTGATCCTGCTCCAATACTTCGACATCACAGACGAAGAAATCCAATATATTGTGGCAGATCGGCCGGATCCCCGTTGCGTCGCCGGAAGCAAGCCCACCAACACCACCATGACCAAGGAATCAATTAAGGTAGTCACAGATCGGCGTGACCAATACCGACGGCAGATGCGGCTCAAGCGGGAACGGACGTGGCTGCAATGCGAGAGTCTTCGGAATCTCGTACAGCTTCGTGAAGCCTTCGCCGTCCGTGCCCGCACTCTCCTGGCCGAGCGTTTCTCCATCTCTGCCGACACACTTGATGCCTTGCACGCATCCGCGAGAACTGTACTGCCCAAGCCGGCAATCCGCCTGCTGGAGGAGCGTTGGGATGCCGATGAGATCACGGCTGAGGATTATCAGCAGCAACGACTCAGCATCGAGTTCCAAACCCAACTTCGCATGGCAGAAAAGTATCGCACACGACTCACCCTGGCGGAACGCGAGCGGCAGAGCGCGATATCAGCGCCCCTGCAAGATCACGAAATCGCGCATATATGGGGCCTCCCCGCGGGCAGTCTCGCCGCTCGAAAGGTGAAGTACCTCACACAGTACCTGCACGACCTCCAGTCCAGGTTACAGAGCGGCGCAGCTGCCGCGACAATATCCCCATTGGATTTGTGGAAGGAAACCTTCGCGGTGCTCGCGGAGCAGCCCATCGAACGTTCGCTCTCAATCTACGACGGGTTGGAAAAAACAGAATCCGCGCTTATCGACAAACTGACCGCCATGGTCTGGGGCAGCCTGCCGGAAGAGATCGAAGTCAAGTTCTGGACCTCGCTCGTCTTTGGTGCCAGTTCCAATGCCATGCACTCAGAAATCACCCGGAACTTGTTTGGGCTGCAACGGCTCATCACCATCCTCAACGACATGGACCGCTCTCCCGAGGCAATAGATGCAGACTTACTCAAGCGAACCGCGGCCACACCCAAGATTGAAGTAGGCGCGCTTGAAACCTCTGCCGAGCCTCCCGTAAAAGAATTGAGCGAGATGCAGACTCAGATCCTCAACAGTATGAGGGGGGAAGATGTGAGCGGAAGACCCTCCGATAAGTGGTAGCGTTCCTCGTAAAGCGGCATTCGGAATGTTGAATGTTGAATGATGAATGTTTAATTGTCGGAATCGGACTCGATCTGATGACTTCCGAACATTCAACACTCAAAATTCATCACTTAACATTCGACAGTTCAACAGATTGAGGTATAATACACCCGTATCATGGCCAGACTGTCCAACATCCAGTCACCGCTTCAGTATAGCCGGACCGCGCGCTTCCTGATTCTTCTCCTCCCCCTGCTCGCCTTCTTCTCTGCACCGATGTTTGCTCACGCATCCGGACTTCTGGAGATCACCGAACTCCTCACACACCCTGAGCAATACGACCGCCAAGAAGTGGTGGTCACCGGCCAGGTCACCAATGTCCAACTTGCGACGAATCGGCAAGGCCAGCCGGCCTCAACGAAATCAAAGCCCTCTCGATCAAGCCGATCAATCGGCTAAACCCCGACCTAGTTGGCTAAACTGGTTGATCGGTTTGTTTTGTTTATTTGGTTGATTTGGTTGATCCAGACCAAATTAGAAAAACCAAACAAAATAAACCAAATAACGTTCTTTCTATCGCGGATATTTCAACGCCCATCCCAGCAGCCTGTCCTGAACTCGATCCGGCAACCACTTCACCATCCACGCGCGCAGCTTCGCATCCGTGCCCACGAGGTAGCGGGTGCGAGGGCGATCGGCCGTTAATGCATGGTGTACCGCTCGAACCACCGCTTCCGGTGGAATCGCTCGCTGCGCCGCTTGGGCTATCGCTTCACGAATACGAATCACTGCCTCGCGATAGAGAGCCTTCGCCTCTTCGCTGGCCGACGCTTCGAGGCCCTCAGCCTCCTTAGCCGACTTTTCCCAAATCGGCGTCGCAATCGCCCCCGGCTCGATAATCGAAACCTGAATCCCCCAGGGCCGGAGTTCCATTCTCAACGCATCTGTCAGCGCCTCCAACGCATACTTCGATGCAGAATAGGGCCCCAAAAGCGGAATAGTACCTCGCCCGGCAATCGATCCCATGTTCACAATTCGGCCACGGCCACGACGCAGCAACGGGAGAAAGCCCTGCGTAACAGCGATCTGTCCGATCACGTTGACCTCAAGCTGTTTACGGAGTTGCGACAACGGAATCACTTCAAGAGGACTCCCGATCACAATCCCGGCATTATTGACAAGTCCTCCAAGCCCTGCCGAACCCACAACCCGCTGCACCACTTCGACGGATCGTGCAATCGATGACTCATCGGTGACGTCGAGCATGATGGGAATAATTGACGGACCACCCTTCGCAGCAAGTGCCTCCCCTGCCCGAGAGTCACGCACGCCGGCAAACACTGTCATCCCACGGCTGACGCAATCGAGAGCACAAGCCGCACCAATGCCGGTCGAAGCACCGGTTACAACAACAGCCATCTGGTTGATTTGGTTCATCTGGTCTATCAGGTTTGTTTGGTTGATTTGGTTCATCTGGTTCGTTTCGTTCAACCAAAAAACCAGATAAACCAAACAAACAAAACAAACCAGACCTGCGAGAGTACCACGGCTGCACGCGAGAGAGCAGCGTCATCGGATGTAACCGAAAATTAACCTTTGCCGACCTTGACAGGCCAGAGGTCCATTCATTATGGTTTCTTGAAGGATGCTGAACACCCGTGGCGCGTCCCTCGACTTGGCTCGGGACGGTGAGCCTGTCGAACCGTGAAGCGCGAGACTTGCGAGAAAGGCGCGACGTGGACAGATTGGATTCTCACCTCGTCTCCCCTATCTCGCCAACTCCGCCATTCTCGCGTGCCTTAAGTTAATGAATCAATTGTGGCATAAACTGCAAGTTACTAATAATACATTATTATTTGTAACTACTATGACAGATATGCTGAAAGCTGAGGTGTTTGGGACTTCGATCCTCGAACTTCAGCCTTCAGCCTAAACACCTGAGTAATTACTATTATTTTGTATGGCTAAGATTGCCGTCATCGACATCGGAACCAACTCCATCCATATGGTGCTGGCCGAGATCCAGCCGGATGCAGGCTACAAGATTCTCGATCGCTTCAAGGACATGACGCGGCTCGGGAACGGCGCCTTTACGACTCACCACCTCTCCGACGAGGCAATCGCACGCGGGCTCGACGTCATTCGCAATCTCGTCACGCTGGCCAAGAACAAGGGCTACGATCGCATCATCGCCGTCGCTACCAGCGCCGTGCGCGAGGCAAAAAATGGAGGAGACTTTATCGATCTCGTGGCCAAACAGGCGGGGCTGGCCGTCCGCGTCATCAGCGGCACCGAAGAAGCCAGGCTGATTTTCCTGGGCGTCAAAAACAACGTGCCCATGACAGAGCAGCCGGTGCTCTCGGTGGATGTCGGCGGTGGATCTGTCGAACTGATGGTCGGGAACCGCGACCAGCTCATCCACGCAAAAAGCCTGAAGCTGGGCGCCATTAGACTGGCGGATGAATTCCTCAAGCGTACGCCACCTTCCGAAAGAATGCTCCGCTCACTCGAAGACACGGTGACGGCCCAGTTACAGGGCGCCCTCGATTCATTCAAGACGAAACGATTTGATTCCCTGATCGCCACCTCCGGCATGGCAGCCAACTTGGCAGAAGTCATTCATCTGCGCCGAACGAATCGCCCGCTCCCTCAAATCAATCTCGCCACGATTTCACTGAAGGACGTCAAAGAGATCGAGCAAGATCTCCGTCAATCCACCATAAGAGCCCGGCTGGCGATCCCCGGACTAGATCCCAAACGCGTCGATACCCTGTTTCCTGCCACGGTGGTCCTTCGGCGTCTGATGGAGATCTCGGGGCGAGATGAACTGATCCTCTGCGACAAGGCCATCCGTGAAGGCATCATCTACGACTTTGTCCAGCGCCACCGTGAACGGCTCAAGACGGAAGCGGAAATTCCCGACCTGCGGCGGCGCAACGTCATCGCGCTGGCCCGTCGCTGTCACGCCCCGGACACCCATAGCCTTCATGTCGCCGGCCTAGCCCTGCGCCTCTTCGACCAGACAATACGCCTCCATCATTTAGGGTCCACCGAGCGGAACTGGCTTGAGTACGCCGCAATTCTGCACGATGTCGGCTACCTCATCAACGAACACCAGCACCACAAGCACGCCTACTATCTCATCACCAATAGCGGCCTGGGGGGATTATCCAGCGAGGAGATTCAGATCGTCGCGAACGTGGCACGCTACCACAGGCGCGCAATCCCGCAACAGAAACACGAGGAATTCGACACCCTCTCACCCAAATATAAACGAATTGTGCGGATCCTGTCCGCGCTGCTTCGAA
Source organism: Nitrospirota bacterium (assembly GCA_016200355.1). Lineage (GTDB taxonomy): Bacteria > Nitrospirota > Nitrospiria > Nitrospirales > Nitrospiraceae > Palsa-1315. Next base: position 700 of record JACQEY010000195.1, on the reverse strand, counting down.
TCGCCGATGGCCTGGACCGAACGCATTTTTCGGTCGTTCGCACTCTCGATGTGAGGCTCGGCGCCACCATTACTATCCGCCTGCATGTGACAGGCGATGCGGAGTTGGAAACCTGGGCCGCCACAGGCCGGGCGGATCTCTTTGAACGCGTGTTCCGCCGCCGCGTGAAGTTTTCCGTCAGCTCGCAGGACGATGCCGCATGAGTAACCAGCCCCCTCCATCCCTCACTCCCCACCCCTACCCAGGGAAACTGATCATCGTCGAGGGCATCGACGGGTCCGGGAAGAGTACGCAGTTGCTGTTGCTGCACAAATGGCTGGAGTCGAAAGGCCATCGAGTCTTCTTCACGGAGTGGAACTCCTCGGAGCTGGTCAAAGACACGACCAAACGGGGGAAGAAAAACAAAAGCCTGACGCCGACGACATTCAGTTTGCTGCACGCGACCGACTTTGCCAGCCGCCTGTATCATGAAATTTTACCCCCACTCAAAGCCGGCATGATCGTCTTGGCTGACCGCTACATGTACACCGCTTTCGCGCGCGATGTGGTCCGCGGCGTGTCTCCTCAATGGATTCGCAAACTCTATAGCTTCGCCATCACACCCGACATGGCCTTCTACTTCAAAATACCGATCGAGACAGCCATCTCGCGGCTTCTTGGAGGCACGCGCGGGCAATTCAAGTACTACGAAGCCGGCATG
>JACQEY010000199.1 GCA_016200355.1 Nitrospirota bacterium | reverse complement strand
CGACATCCACACCGAGTCTCGCCGCATGAATCCCCAACGCATATTCCAGAGACGGGCTTCCCTGAGCCGTATGTGATGACTGAGACTGGAAACACGATCATTGACGATATACTCTCAACATCTTTAACACGAACGGCCTATTGGGCAGCCCCATTCAGGCAGGCCAGGCTGTTTAGTTCCGAGAAGGGCACTTATTAAGGTCTGTCAGGAGGATTCCATGAAAAAGCAGTTTGGGGCGGCTTTAGGTATCCTGATCGTATTCACCTGGAGCGGTTTAGCCGGGGGGAAGGAGATGCATACCTGTGCATTGCTCACCTCCAACGAAGTCGTCGCAGCTGTTGGGGGATCGGGCCAATTCCAAGAAAGCAACATCGTCATCGAGGAGGGACCGTCGAAGGGCGAGACCCTGGGTGGGTGCATGTGGGCCGCTGACAATCAGGGCATGGTCTCGATCTCCATGATACGCGCGCTTCAGGGCGCGCTGCGCGAAGCGGGACTGGCGAAGCTCCGTGATGGCTTTCAACGGCTCAAGGCCAAGGGCTGGACGGAAGAGAAACAGGAGTTTAGCGACGCCAAATGCGCGCTCATGACGCCGCCGGCATCGTCGAAGAAGGACATCCCCGTCATGACCGGTTGTGTTGCCGAGGCCAAAGGAATGGGCATCTCCGTCGGATATATGGGCAGAACAAGCGTGCCTATCGAAAAGGTCAAGACGCTCCTCGACAAGGCGATTGGGCGGCTGCCCTGAGAATTGAGGCCCCGCTGGCCTTTGTTCGTTTGAGGGTATTCTCTTGGTCTCTCTGGTTCATTTGGTCTATTTGGTTTCTTGGGGTTTCCGATCAACTAACCAAACGAACGTGACAAACCGAACAACCCAGGTAAACCTGTTCTTGTTTCGCCAAACCAGACAGACCAAATAAACGAGATGAACCAGTTTCGTCGTCCCTACGGCGCCGGGAATCCCTAGCCCGCATTATTCATGACAGTTCGTCGCGAAATCGCTGAGCCGCGTCGCGAGAGCGGCGCGCGGAGCCAGGAGGACCTGAGGCGTACTCGTGCAGTACGTTGAAGGTACGAGGGGCGAGCCCGCCGACCGAAGGCTCGTCGTAGCAGCGGATCGGCGATTGCAGCAGAAGTGTTCATGATTAATGCGGGCTTGAGCCCCAGCAGTCCCACGAATCCCTACGGCCGCGGTCTGCGGATTGAAGGAAAGTGATTCCGCCCTTGAAGGCGGGAGTCACACGGTGTAGGTGAACCGCGCTGTCGGCAAAACGTCGATTGTTCCCAGCCTGAAACGGATCCTTCCCTCATCAAGCCTGGATGAGTGCTCCCCTGTGTTGTTCAATATGCTTCCTGACCTTACCCGGTAGAGCTTGCTCAGCAAGGCGCAACTCATACGTCTTCTGCAGATTCATCCAGAATTCAGCTGTGGTATCAAATAACGTCGCCAGACGTACCGCGGTATTGCCCGTGATGCCTCGTTGTCCCTTGATAATTGCCGTGATCCGGTTCGCCGGAACTTTGAGAGCCTTGGCGAGCATGTTGGCATTGATCGGCGGGTCTGCTGGCTTCATGAACTCCTCGAACAGGATTTCTCCCGGATGAACCGGCCGCATTCCGTTCTTGATCATGGTGTGCTCTCCTTCAGTGATAATCGGTGATTTCAACTTCATATGGTCCGTCAGCCTTCCAGAGAAAACAAATCCTCCACTGATCGTTGATCCTGATGCTGTGCTGCCCGATCCGATCCGCTTTCAACATCTCCAGCCGGTTTCCTGGTGGGGAAAGCAGATCCTTGAGATCCGACGCGTTATCGAGCATGGTCAGTTTCCGCTCCGCCACCTTCCTGAAGCCGGAGAATTCCTTGACCATCTCCCCTGAAAAGAACCGCTCCGTCTTCCTGTCTTTAAAACTTCTGATCATGATCAGAATACCATGTTTTATGCATTACGTAACTAATACAATTATAACCCACTGCTGTGCTAAATTTGTGCGAAAAATCCTCAAAATGACCGGATTGAATAGAGGCAATGGAATCAGTAGAACGCCAGCAAGCTCATGATGTTCAACGATAAACGGGGAAACCTTTGCAACATCGAGCGATTCGAATCATTGGCCTTCTGCCACTCTAAGCAAAAATAGCTGCATGTTGCTGGCGTGGCAAATAGCCACACTTCCTATCAGTTCAATGTGGACCTTTGCCTCTCCAAGCTAGACCTTACTCGCAGCGTCATTCTCTAGAATGCGCCAAATCGTTGGATATCGTGAATGAGCACGCCGATACGCTGCTAAGTCTAAACCAGGTACAGTCCATGCTACATTTTTACCGTAAGGACTCATGGTCGAATGAAAGGGGTAGAAATGGGTAGTACCTTTTTATGGTTTGCGCTTGTAATGATCGCGCTAAAGACGGCAATGGAAGGTTGCCGTGTCGCAAAGCGCGACGAGAAGAGGCCTGGACTATTCATACGATTGAATCGGCAAGAAGGAAGAACAACAGCGGCCTAGCCATTCATCCAATAAGAAACCCCCAAAAGGAGAAACTGATTATGCGACGCGTTGATTACATGATAGGTGTCCGGGATTTCGCAACGCTCAAGGCGGAGCAGTTCATGGAAGAGGTGGTGTCGTACTACCGAGTTGAAGATACGGGAGATAGGCTGGCGGGGGTGATCACTGAAGGCGGTTTTGGAAGTGTCCCCATTTTAGCCAGCGACGGCAAGGTAGTGGGGATTGTGAGTGAGTTCGACCTGCTGAAGGCAATCACGGAAGGTAAAGAACTGTCCAAGGTCACGGGAGGGGATATTATGACCAAGGGGGCGATCTCTGTGACCCAGGATACGCCAGTTATGGAAATCATTCAGCTGTTGCAGAGCAAACATCTCATCCGCGTTGCCGTCGTTGACGCTGAAGGCAAGATGGTCGGCATCGTCGCTCGCAGAGACATCCTCTTGGGCTACCTCAGAGCGACCAAGCCGATATGGACGTTCTGATTGTCTCTCAATCATCTGGTTTATGACCATGTCTGCGCCGCCGCTCACCCGCTGATCTGACGCCCACTTCTCGCACGAGAATCCAACACCCTTTGTAGACAGGGCTCATCCCTCGCAGTGAAAAGGTGTGACCATTTTTGTGACCAGACAAGACCGGAATGAAAGGACAGAAAGGGAGTAACATAGAATTAAAAGAGGGCTCCAAGACATCGGTATTGCTAACGAAATGGGGGAAACCGTTGCAATAGCGAGCTTTGTCAGAAAATGGCCTTTTGCCACTCTTAATCAGCGGGCCGTAGGTTCGACCCCTACAGGGCCCACCAAACCTCGTTTGCGCGTGCCGGCGGCTCTTCGGGCGCAGCCCCTCTTTATTGTCGCCGCCGGATAAACCCCTCCAGTGGGTTTTCCCCCACCAAATTTCTCAATGACTTCCGCATCCTTCCCATGTTAAGGGGAATTTAAAATTTCCTACAGTCTTTTTCGGCAGTGAATTCTAACCAAGGAGGGGAGGTAAAGATGATCAGTAAATTCTACCGTGGTGCCCTCATTCTGATTGCGCTTGGAGCGTTCGTTAGTGTGCCCATGTTGAACGCCCAGCCGTCCCCCGCCGGAAACGTCATGGACGCCATCGTGGAGGCGAAGCAAGCGGTGGAGCATGGCAAACAGGGTCATGCCGAGGTGCTCGTGACACATGCGCAAAAGTCGCTGAACTTTGCTGAGAGGGGAGGCAAAAACTCGCATTTGAAGGAAGCGATTACGCATCTAAACGAAGCCATTGAGCATGGTAAAGCAGGCCACGCCGACGCCGCCACGGAACATGCCGAAACTGCTCTCACGCATCTGACTGAAGTAAAATTCTGACCGAAGTAACATACGGTGTCACCGCCTATGGCGGAGGTGGGTTTGTACAAACGGGCGGGGGAGAATACCCCTGCCCGTTTCTGTATGAAGAGTCGTGAGACCACAACCTTTCCGCGCCCGCCTTTGGGCTGACTCGGCAAAGGCGTGGTGCCAACCTGGTGCCAAACGTACTCCGCCCATCACAACCCACACCCATATTGAGTCATGCCTCATCTTCATTGTTTGATGGGGATAGATCGTCCTGGGTGTTTTGAGTGAGGCGTTCGCCAGGACTCTTCATCAGCGGATGGAATGGCCTTCTGTGATGCCCTGGTTACCAACTTGGTGTCAAAGAGCTATTGACCTAGCCCCCTAATCGGATCCGACCTGTATGCTACGGTCGGGGCAGCTTCCTCAAGCTGCCGCTGGCCTATTTTTCGGGTTTTGGGTCAGGGCTAGATCAAGACAGTGTGGGACTGTCGGCCTGAAATTGCTTGCGAGTCAGGATTAAAACAACCCTTTGAGCAGTCTCGCCAGGTACGCATGCATGGCTGTGGTCGGATGTACGGGATCAGCAAATTGGGTGGCGATCGGATCGGTGATCGGATTATTGCTCCCTCCACACACGTGATTGGGATCAATGCCTTTGGAACACACAGTCCGCGTGTCATACCCGTAGGTGATGAAATATGGATTGGTATCAATATATTGCACCGTCCCAGTTTGCAGACTCATGATCGCTGCATTAAACTGAGCGGTCAGGTCACTGAGCTCCTGTTGAGCGGTCCCCGATTGCGCGAGCGCGCGGGGTGTTTTGCCGAGATCCGGAATGGAGAATATATAAATCTTACATTGTGGACAGGCGCCTGCGAGTTTGCTCACTACTGCGATGTATGTGGCCGATGCATAGGTCACTAAATTCAGACTCACCGTCGGATCTTTATATTGTGCCGCGGCAATAATGTCGTTCACCCCAATCCAGACAAAAACGTGGTCCTTCTTGCTCGCGTTCGATACGGTATAGCCAGCGTTATGAATGAGCGCGGAGACTTGGGAGGAGAGGTCGGTATAATTGTTTGCGGGTTTGGCATCTGGAGAATCGAATGTCACCCCCGCGCCGCCCACCGCATAGTTATTCCCGTTTAGATGCGCGTAATAAAAAGATTGCGGATCCAACTTACATTTCGCATCATTGCAAAACACAGGGATGCTCGTATAGCGTGGAATGTCTTGCACCCATACTTTGCCCGCGACCCACGGGGAGACCGAGGTCGGATTGGTATAGGTCATACCGAGTGCCCCAGCGTCCGATAAGCTATCCCCGAGGACATAGTCAGTAGCCGTGGCGGGTGAGGTCAGCAGGAACATGCACAAGACAAGAAGGGCAAGCCTGTACCGTCTATTCCTCAGGTTACTCCGCAGCATTATGCCCTCCTTTTTCGTGTGCAGCCGATAGCTGTTGAGGGAGCCAGGGCCCTCCCAAACGAAGCGGCAGCTCAAACTTCGGGCTACTTTTTATCATAATGGTGATAGTTTTGTAATGATACTTAGGGCGGGGGAACTTGAGTAACCTTCTCTTTCGCTGGTCAGTTTCCTGCGGCATTGGGTGCCAACCTGGTGCCAAGTATGCCCCACCTCCCCCAACTCACACCCGGTGAGTCATGCCGATTCCTCATCGTTTGATGGGGATAGCTCGCTCTGGGTGTTCTGGGTAGGTGGTTCTTGCGGACTCTTCATCAGCGGGCCGTAGTTTCGACCCCTACAGGGCCCACCACATTCTTCAACTTGCCGCTTCAACTTTTCTGCCACCTGAGCTGACTGTGATAAACTGTGATGCCGGATTGATCCGGTCCAGGGCTTCGACTCTATCCCGCAAACCTTCTGGATAGTGATGGGCATAGGGCTGAGATATCATTGGCGACTGATGCCCAAGGAGCCGCTGTACGTTGTACAGCGCAACTCCTGCCTGAACCAATCTGACTGCGAAGGTGTGCCGTCGATTGTGGAAATCAGAAGATATGGATAGCCCCTCGATTTAGCCTGGTGTAGAAGTCATCAAAGGGTCATAGCAAAGCCACGGTAATCTCAACCCTCAATGAGAGATATAATGAGGCAGCATATGTCATTCGTCGTCGGCATACTGGTGAGGGGGTGCGCAATGCGCATGGCCCTGCTGTTCTCGACTTTGGTTTTTAGTATTGTGGCACTTCCTTCTCCCCCCTCATGGGCCTACCGGGACCATTTCACGCCGGAGCAGAAAGCGTTGCTGGAAAAGATTCAGACTGTGCGCATCGAGGCGATCGCACTCACGGACAAGGGAGCCGTTGACGCGGCGCCGATTGTCGAACTCGTCGCTCGCCGCATCGGCGAATTGGGATACAGGGTCGTGAGCGAAGCCGGTCCACCGCATGACGTGGTGATCAAAGTCAAATGCGAGCAGCGAAAAACATGGGAAGGCACGACGGCGGCAGGAGGCGATGCGGATTTGCCCGATGCCCCGTCCCGGCTGTGGAAAGGCCCCGCCTGTCAGATGACCTATCTCCTCGGTCACATGAAGGTGAACTGGCAGAAAGAGGTCCGAACCGAGTTTGAAGATGCAGGACAAGCCACGCAATCGGTCAATGCGGGAGATCCTGGAGTCTATGCCCTAGGTAAATTGAAAGAGGTGCTCGCGGTCTACGAGTTCCCCTTGTTACTGGCTGCTGAATGGGGTCAGCCGGGGCGTCTGTTGAAGTTGCTCGATCGATCCGACACGCCGCAGGCCAGAAAGGTCAAAATTCTTTCTCTCTTAGGCGAGATGCAAGCCGACGAGGCCTTGCCGAAACTGAGAGAGGCGCTCAAGGATCGTAATCTGGCGAAGCAAGCGATTGGGGCGATGGGCAATCTCGGCAAAGAGGGCATTCCGCTGTTTGTTGAGATCATGAATACGTCACCGGATGTCGAGGTGCAAGCCGCAGCAGCCAAGGGGTTGGGGCAATTGGGCGGGATGCACGGCGATGCGTCTGTGGTGGCGCCGTTGCTCGCCAAACTACAAGATGCGAAGACCGACTGGTCTGTGCTCACGGAAGTGGCCTGGGCGCTCGGCAAGATCCCGGATAAACAATCGATCCAGCCACTTCAGGATCTTGACAAGAAACTACAAGCCATGCGCGATCCAGAGAACGTGCCGTTGAAGAAACTCAAAGAAGCGGTGTTTTGGGCGATCAAGCAGTGCGATTCGTGGGAACATATCAGCTGATTGACAATCCTCATTCTTCAATCACATATATGCCGCAGCTCAGTCGGTGATCCTGCCGGCGGTGCTCAATTGTGCAACCTCTGGCCAGCCGATCCACGATTTCCACCCCAGCCCACAAACTTTCTGGATAGTGTAGAAATCATGAGAGGGCCTCGTCCTGCCTACCGTATCCTCAGTCCCCAATGACGAGTATAATTACAAAGTGTGGGGTATTCACCGTCAGCAGATCGGTTAGGAGGTGCGCGATGCGCATGGCCCTGCTGCTCTCGACTCTGGTTTTTAGCCTTGTGGCATTTCCCGCTCCTTCGTTATGGGCCTACCGGGACCATTTCACGCCGGAGCAGAAAGCGTTGCTGGAAAAGATTCAGACTGTGCGCATCGAGGCGATCGCACTCACGGACAAGGGAGCCGTTGACGCGGCGCCGATTGT
>JACQEY010000198.1 GCA_016200355.1 Nitrospirota bacterium | reverse complement strand
GGCGGAGCTGATCTCGCCGATCGCGATGGACCAGGGGCTGCGGTTCGCCGTGCGCGAGGGCGGCAAAACCGTCGGCTCCGGCATCGTCACCGAAATCCTGGCGTGAGGGGAAGGGGTCACGCATAATGGCGATCAAGCTCGATCAACGGATTCGAATTCGACTCAAGAGCTTTGACTATCGTGTGCTTGATCAGTCCGTCTCGGAGATCGTCGAAACCGTTAGACGCACGGGGGCCAAAGTGGTCGGGCCGATTCCGTTGCCTACCCGCATCAACAAGTGGACTGTTCAGCGTTCGACCCATGCGGACAAAAAGTCCCGCGAGCAATTTGAGATCCGAACCTACAAGCGGCTGATGGATATTATGGAACCCACGCCTGAAACCATGGATGCATTAATGAAGCTTAATCTGGCGGCCGGAGTGGATGTGGAGATCAAGCTATGACCACCGGCTTGATGGGGCAGAAGCTTGGGATGACCCAGCTATTTCTTGATGGCGGGCGAGCGGTGCCGGTTACGGTGATCGAGGCCGGCCCTTGTCGGGTATCACAAGTGAAGACAAAGGAGCGGGACGGGTATGCCGCTGTTCAGTTGGCGTTTCTTGAATTGCCTGACCGGAAGGCGTCGAAGCCATCCAGGGGACATTTTGCCAAAGCCAATCTTCCCGTATTCAGGCATATTCGAGAATTTCCCGCTTCCAACGACACCCAAGTCGGTTCGACAATTACGGTGAGTTTGTTCGCAAAAGGTGAGCTCGTGGATGTCACAGGCGTGTCGAAAGGCAAGGGCTTTCAGGGCGTGATGAAGCGCCATCATTTTCATGGCGGTCCGAGATCGCACGGATCGATGTTTCACAGGGCTCCCGGATCGATCGGCAGCAGTTCCTCGCCCTCGCGTGTCTGGAAAAACATGAGAATGGCGGGGCATATGGGAAGTGTGAAGGTGACCACCCAAGCGCTTCAAGTTGTCGACGTGCGGCCAGAGGAGCATCTCATCTTTGTCCGTGGCTCGATTCCT
>JACQEY010000186.1 GCA_016200355.1 Nitrospirota bacterium | reverse complement strand
CTTCCCGGTATTGTGCAGGGATGATAGTGGCAGAGAGGAGTCTCCCGATGGCCTCTTGCCGGGGCCAGCCGAATATCTGTTCGGCTTGGGCATTCCAGTCGGTGATGACTCCAGCGGCATCCATCCCGATGAAACCATCGAGCGCCATCTCGACGATGCGCCGCGTGTGCGCCTCGCTCTTGCGCAGCGATGCTTCGGCGTCTCTGGCAATCGCACCTTCCTGCTGCGCATGCGCATATTCCTTCCGCACGCGGTTCACGGTCCACACCAAGAGTCCGAACGTTGGAACGACCACGACGCTGCCCGCCAGGCCAAGGTTCCAGAGGACTTCTCGAATTGGGGCCAGCACGTCGCGCCGGTCCATCCGCATCAGCACCGTCCAATGCATGCCCTCAAATCCGCCACGGGCTAGAGTCTTGGCATAGCCGGTGATGACCGGCACGTGGCGACGCAGGTGCTCCTCCTCGACGTAACCGACCGGAGACTGTTCGCTTAACAGCGCCGACGGTAGGCCCAGTTGTTTGAGATTGACGAGGCCCTTATGCTCGAGATCCGAATCGACGAAGGCAATCCCCTTCTCCGTCAGGAACTGGTATTCCAGCGCTCCCCAAAATCCCTCCCGCTGCCGGAATGCCAGAAGGGTCCTCGTCATGACGTTTTCCAGCCCAGCAATCCCAACCCGCGTTGTCACGACCCCCAGGAATTCTCCGCGCGGTCCGATAATGGGAGCCGTGACGGCTATGGCGTCGGGACCGCCCATCACTGCGAATGGCTCCACGTCACCCCCATGGAACCCATGCCCGTCACGCACGACCAGAAACCAGGGTTGAGCGCTGTAGTCCCGCCCCATCGAAGCCGGGTCGGTGGCAACTACAATCTGTCCGTGCGCATCAGTAGCGCCGATCCATAAGTAATCCGGGTACGCAGTCTTCATCCTGTCGACATAGGCCAGCTGAAACTCCCGATTGTCTGACTGTACGCTGAACGTGGCTGCCATCATCATCACGTTGACATACCGTTCAACTAGAAATCGGTCCAGTTTGTCCGAGACTTCGGCGGCTGTTTGGGCCAGGGTTTCGCCTGCTGTCGCAACCATGCGGGTTTCTATATAGCGGAACGCGATTGTGCCGATGGTCAGCATGATGACCGTCAGCACGCCGATGAGAACCGGCAACCAGGAATACGGGCGGGGAGCCGTGACTTCAGGCATGGTTATTCATCCTGTTCGCCTCGCCGCTGCGCCACATCAATCATGACCAGTATGCTCACTGGCCCGCATCATGAATACTCCCTGCAGCAGGCTACAGGGAGTATTCAAATCCATGCCTGTGAGCAATGTTCGTTTCCATGTGCTCTCGGAGTGACCACGGAGGGCTGTGCTATGGCAGGAGGAAAGGCCCTTCCGGTCATTCTGTCGATGCCGACAAGACGCCATTGTCCTTTTCTCATATTCCGGCTGAATCATCGGACGTCGTTGTCCACTACTCAGCCGTACAATTGAGGGAGTTTATATTCGGAGTCTATAGCCCTCCTTGTCAAGTAGTTGGAACTTCGTTCATCCCCCATTGAAGTGCCGGTGTCCGTCCCCTTTCAATTATGCTAGACTGTTAGCTTCCATACACTATAGGAATTGCCCATGCCTCACGATCCGCGACTTGCTCTCGCCCTGCTGACCGGAATCACCCTGGCCTTGTCTGCCTGTGCGACGGGGCCTGACCTGGACTTAACGATCCATGCATCCGAACGCGGGGCAGTGTATGTGGAACGGATTCCCGATCGGTCCTTTCAAGCTGCCCACCCCATGGCATTATCGGCAGATACGATGGCTCGGGTTCTTCGTGGCGTGGTCGTCAAGGATGGCCGAGGGGCCTTGGGAAACCTGGCCACCAGCGCCAGCAAGCCGGAGGCAGTTCGAGCGTTTGCGGACGAGGAGGTCGCGTACCTAGCGCCGCTCCTGATCGAAGGGCTCACCAAAGCTGCATCGGACCAGCAGATTGGGTTTCGCGTCGTTAAAGTCAGCGCACCGATCCAATCGCAATCCGGCGGACTGGTCTTCTGCTTGTCTGATGTTCGTTTCCCCGGCGTCTGTGAATCAGATCAGTCACAGGGGGGAGTATCCGAGGAATCAACGGCGGGTTCGCTCTATGCCTATGGACGATCGCTGTATCTGACTTTAACCGAGTATCGCCACCGGGCGGAACGGACCGAATCAAATACCCTGGTCAATCGGCGTATGTTCAATCCGGCAGGATTGGCCAACCACACAGTGCACTTCGTCCCGGAATCCGCCAAGCGCCCCGATACCTATCGAACCGCGCGCTCAACCGACGCGACTCTGGTGATCGACTACGGCCTGCTTGCCACAATGCCTGCTGCATCGGATATGCAACCGACTACCGCTCAATCCCCGATGCCTACGAAGGGGGATCCCACTCAGCGAGATACCGATATGGATGAGTTACGGAAGGAGTTGCAGGAGATCAAGAAGAAACTGGCAGAGCAGGAAACAGAGCGGGTCCGTTCCACCCAGAAGTTGACGCCTCGATTAATTCCTTAGCCCGCCGTCGCCACGCTCCGTGACGTGCGACAAGCGCAAAGAGCGAGACTTGCGTGACGAGTGAGCCCTATCCCCACCCTGTCGCGCGTTTCCCGCCAGTCTCGCAAATCTCGCTTGAGTCAAACATTGGTGGTTGCGGTATAAGTCTTTGTGAATTATGCGGACTGGTAGGCCGGACTTATCCTCGCTGTTTCTCAGCCCGTTGGTCGAGTTCGCCGGCTAAGAGCACGGCCTCGGCTATCTCGCGCATCGACTTCCTAAAATCCATACTTTGCCGCTGAATGAGTTTGAAGGCCTCTTCTTCGGTCAACTTCTTCGAGCGCATCAGGTAGCCCTTGGCCCGTTCCATGAGTTTCCGAACCGCCAATGCTTCCTGCATCTCGTGGGACTTCTCAATCAGGGTCGTATGCTCGATGGCGATGGCGGCCTGATTGGCGATGGCCTGGAGCAGTTTGACCTCTTCGCCGGTAAACACATGCGGAGCAGACGTATAGCTGTTGATCACACCCAGCGCCTTATCCCGCACCATCATTGGCACCGAAAGCAAGGAGCATAGCCCTTCCTTCTTCGCCATATCCGGATACATATAGTCTCGCTCTGTGGAAACGTCGAGCACGATAATCGGCCGGCGGTCTTTCACAGCACGGCCGCTGATACTCTGGCCAATCTTGAGGTTCGGCTTGCGGCGGTACTGTTCGCTGAGGCTTTGTGTCGCCGCGATCCGCAATTCCCCACTGGCTTCTTCCAAGAGCATAATCGAGCAGATCTTGGAGTTCATCATTTGCGCGGTCATCGTCACCAGGAGTTGCAGCACGTCTTTGATCAACCGATTGGACGCCACCGTTTCTGAAACCTGCGACAGCGTTTCCACTTGCAACGCTTTGCGTTGCATTTGATCGTACAGCCGCGCGTTCTCAATCGCTCCGCCGACTTGATTGGCGATAGTCGAGAGTAATGCAATCTCATCGGGCTGATAGCGCTTTGGACGCTTATGTTGGACATTGATCACGCCGACCACTTCCTTTTTGGCCATGATCGGTACGGAGACAAAAGCTTGGTGACGGTCTTCTGGAAGGTTATGAAAGAACTTGAACCGTGGATCGTCGTTCGCATTACTCGGAATCACAACGCGCGTCCGTTCCTGAGCGACCCAGCCGGTGATGCCCTCACCCAATCCGATCGTGATGCGGCCGATCAATTTCGGATGAGGGTTTTTCGAAGCTCGAAGAATGAGTTCGTCTTGGCTATCGGACAAGAGGTACAAGAGGCAGGCATCTGCAGCAGTGACTTCGACGACAACGTCTACGATATGTTTGAGAATAGCTTCGAGATCCAGTTGGTTGCTGATCGATGCGGAGATCCGATGGAGCACATCGACTTCACGTGTCTTTTCCCGCAAAGCCTGTTGAAGATACGCCACAGATGGCGTGCGTTTGGTCGTCATGAAAATTTACCTTTGTGCACGAGCCTTTCGACGGACAGGATGCTGGCCTGAGCCGCGGCCACTCGACGCTCGGCTCCCACGGCCGTGTTTGCGCTTAAACCACGCGGCACAAACCTGCTGCTCGATCGGCTGAATAACCACTTCCCCAATCCGCACTGGCCATACCCCGATCACCTGCCCCCCGATTACCTTCTTGTCATGTTGCATCGCGCCCCAGAGAGACGCGAAGGATGCCTGTGAAACCTGTTCGGGCAACCCGGCACGCTGCACCAAACTTCTGATCCGTTCGACAACATCGCTCCCACACAAGCCCATATGGCAAGCCAAATCCGCCTCCTGCACCAATCCAACCCCAACCGCTTCACCATGAAGCAACCCACGATAGCCTGAGAGTGATTCCAGTGCATGTCCGATCGTGTGGCCATAATTGAGAATGCGTCGGCGATCCGACTCTCGCTCGTCCGTGGCAACCACCTGCGCTTTGATCTCGCAGGACCGTTTGATCGAGAAGATAATCGGCACTTCGTCGAGCTTCAACAGCGCAGGAATCTCTCGCTCCAGAAAGGCGAAGAACTTCTCATCCGCGATTATGCCGTATTTAATCACTTCGGCTAGACCAGCAATCCATTCGCGACGTGGCAGGGTGCGTAGAGTGAGCGGGTCGATCAATACCGCGCGCGGCTGGTAAAACGCCCCGATGAGATTCTTTCCCAGCCGGTGGTCTACGCCGGTCTTGCCGCCGACACTGGAATCTACTTGAGCTACAAGCGTGGTCGGCACTTGGACAAACGGAATTCCCCGTTGATAGATCGCGGCAGCAAAGCCGGTGACATCGCCGATGACTCCGCCACCGAGAGCCAGCAGCAGGGACTGACGTTCGAACTTGTGCCTGGCTAACGTATCAAGGATCTTGGCGATTGTGCCGAGAGTCTTTGTTCGCTCTCCAGGTGGCAAGATAATCGGTGTCGGATCGTAGCCCGCTTTGCAAAGGGAGCGGAGAATTCCGTGAAGATAATAACTTGCCACATGCCTATCTGTCACAACCCCGATCTTCGGAGAAGTCGTAAGGGCGTTGAGCCTGGCACCCACTGTCGCAAGTAATCCTGGATGGAGGACGATGCTATAGCTCCGCTCCAGCAATGTTACAGGTATAATCTGTTCTGCCATACCGGCCATGCGCAACGACGATCTCTCCTGACAAAAAATACCAGCCCCCATCCGATTCTTCTTGGATAAGTACGCCTGGATTTACGAGCCACTTCACTTGCGGTGATGATGAGTTACGATGGCTGACATCGGAGGGGATGGTAGCACAATGGTTCAGAAACTAGAAGGTTTTCAGTCAGGCCTCCAAGTCAAGAGATCGCATTTCACGACTTCAGAGACATTCACTATAGATTTACTACGCTCCCTGCGCAAGCCGTGGAGTATCACAAACTGATTTTGGAATCCACTCTCTCTATGTCGCTCCTTTCTCGCATGTCTCGCGCATCGCGGTGCGTGGCGCAGTGGACTATTTCTGCTAACTCTTCACGATACTGGGAGTCAAGAAGATGAGCAGCTCTTGTTTCGCTACAGCTTCGGTTTTCTGCTTGAAAAGCCATCCCAGAACAGGCACTCGAGAGAGATACGGTATGCCCACCACGTTGTTGTTCTGTGTATCGATAAAGACTCCGCCGATCACCATAGTCTCGCCATCGCGGATATTGACCTGGGTAGTGGCTTCGCGGCGGTCGATGCTTGGACCAGCCGGATTGCTTCGTGCACCGACGGCATTTCTGGTTGCGCGAACCTTCATCATGATCAGCTTACCGGTTTCCTTCGGATCTCGTGAGGTAATCTGAGGAGTCACATTCAGTTCCAAGTTCGCATCCACAAAGGTTGTTTGAGTTCCCTGGAGGGAGGTCGTCTGGAACGGGATCGATTCTCCCTGTGAGATCTTGGCCTCCCGCTTGTCCAACGTTGTAATCTTCGGCGACGCAATGACTTTACTCAGACCAAGCAACTCACCTGCCGACAATCGTACATCCAACAGCGCTCCATCTGTTCTTCCAATCGTGAACCCGACACCAGGAGTCGACGTCAAGCCACCAACTGTGGCAGGAAGATTGACCAGAAAGTTCGATGTTTGCCCCCCAAATGGTCCGGTATTACCCGTTTTGAAGTTCGCCACACCAAAGGAAGACCCGAGCTGGTTCACATTCTGGATCCCCCATTGGACCCCCAGCGAACGGGAATAGGTCGTATCGGCCTGCACAATCCTCGCTTCGATTTGGACTTGAGGCACTTCGAGATCAAGCCCATCAATCAGCTGTTTCATCACCCCCATCTGGGTTTCCGTATCCCGGACGATTAAGGCATTGGACCCCTGGCTCATTTGCATCAATCCTCTCGGGCTCAAGTACTGCCGAAGAGACGTCATGAGCTCTGTCGCTTGCAGGTTTCTAATATAGAATACCCGCTCGACCAGCGCTTCTGCTCTCACCTTGGCATCAATCGCCTGCGCTGCTTCAGTCTCCTGTTTAGCAATGTTCGCCAGCGAATCGATCCACAGGATATTGCCCTGCCTGATCTTGCCTAACCCGTTCATCTTCAAAATCATATCGAGCGCCTGATCCCAGGGCACGCTCACGAGCTTCATCGTGACCTTGCTCTTGACCCCTTCACCGACAACCATGTTAAAGCCACTGACTTCGGCAATGAGGCGCAGCACATTACTGATGTCGGCCTGCTGGAAATCGAGCGATATGCGCCGGCCGACATAACGCGTTTCTCCAACAACCAAGTCTTCCTTTGGCGTGTTTACCTCACCCCCATCTGCAGCAGAGGTCATCTGGACAGGTTGCACATGAAATTTCGTCGAAGACCGATGGACCGCGACCATTGCCCGCTGGGCCACCCGAGAGATGGCATCTGCCTGAACCTGCAGCATTGCAGGATTCTCTGACTGTCTGGTGTTGACCGCCTCGCCACGGTACGCAATTGGATCTGAGCCCATATCCGTACCGACACCTTCACGAAGCGTCACAATAAGATTTGTGCCTTGTGGTTCAACCGAGTAGGCAGCTGCACCGGCAAGATCCAATACCAGCCGTACTCTATCGGCATGATAACCCAGACGCACTCGCTTCAACATCTGATGATTTACCGATATGACTGGCTTGCGTATGACCGAAGCCACGCCTGGAATGTCGATCATGAGACGCCGCTCATCAAGACGTGTCACCTCGTGGGCGAGCCTCCCATCCCCCGAAATGACGACACGGATATCGTCTGTGCCGCGCTGAACATCTATGCCGGTCAGGGTCTGCGCCAGACCTCTCTCGACGCTCGACGACGTGCCTGAGTCGACCATAGGAATGTCGGTTGATGCTCCTATAGCCGGTATGGTCATCGAAACACTAAGTGCTCCCACCGCTGAGAGCACGCGAACAAATGCTACTGTTGTCGTAGTCAGCTTAGGTGTCATTCTGCGCCTTCTTTCGGGTGAAGGAGCTTGACATACTCCCGCTCCTGTTTGGTCCCATACACATCTGTAAATCGTTCTTGCACCACAATACCTTTCTCCGTCACAGCACTCACCACGCCATTATTGGGACCGATACGCGTTCCCCGACGCACTGTATACCCATTTCCATCTGGAGTCTGAACCATAGCCGTATAGCCGTAGCCCCCCCATATCACAGCAATCAGGTTCATCTCAGTGAGTCCAACGCGCTGGAGCGGGGGTAACGTGGGATCGATCGGCCCGAGCCCCAACTGTTGTAATACTGGCACGAAGGGATCGCGCCGCCCGGAAGGGTCATAGGCGTGTGCGCTCACTGGTTCCACCATTGAATTGGGCGCGACTGGCTGAACATTCCCATCGCCAGCTGCCGGAACCAGCGCTGGAGACGGTGCGTGCCTCGGCACATCACTGAGAGAAGGTACTTTTAAGGAATCCTGCCGCATTGGGCTAATTTGTCGGACATGAGAACTTATACCTGCCTCAGCAAAGCCCAGGCCAACGACGACAAACAGGCCGACATATCCAATCAGAGTCATGCTTGTTATCTTCATGCTCAACCGCCAGTTCTCACAGATGACAATCACCGCTCATGGCCTTGCACACACCTAAGACTCTGTGCCCTATTTCTTCTGAGGAATTGCCGGAGCTACTGCAACCAACTTGGGTTCCTCCGGTGCCGCATAGGCGACAAGGTCGAACACGGTCTGTGTAACAACCCGTCCCTTCTCAAACTTTGGAGCTCCCATCTTGAGGCCGGACACGGTCACAATCCGAGGCATCGCGTTGATTCGATCGAAAAATAAGGCTGCGGTATGGTAGCCACCGGAGACCTCTACGTTCACCGGCATCCGCACAAAGAGTTTCGATGGATCTTCGCTCTTGGGACTCGGTTTCCACAGCTTAATGTCGAGCCCAAGGCGAATCCCAAGGTCTGACACTTGTTTGAGCAACATGATCGCCTCCTCTTCATGCGGCAGCCGTTCTTTCTTTTTTGCAAGCTCAATCTCTAGTTGTTTGCTCGCAGCAATGAGTTCATCAAGATGCTTGACTTTAATGGTTAACGTTTGAATCTCGGTGTCAAGCGTGCCAATCGCTCCCTGGAGCCCTGCAATCTCCGCAGACTTTGGTTCAGCTACATAGTAATAGAAGCCCACGATAATCCCGGCAAGAACCATTACAAGAAGCCCCACCTTCTGAATCAATGGGATTGACCGCAATAGGTCAAGATTAATAGTGGGCAACTTCATACTTCTTACCCTTTAAGACGGAAACCAAGTTTAAACTGAAAGATATTGAGCTGGCTCTCCACCGCAGCTTTACTTTCTTGTAGATTGATGTTCGAGAAATAGTCGGTACGGCGCAGGTTGTTCACGAATTCCACCACATCATCGTTAGTCGCCGCACGACCCTCAAGATCGATCTCTTTCCCGGTAACCGCTACTCTCACTAGCCACACCTTCAACGGCTCCAGGCTCTGACTGACATGGTCGAGCACCTTGACAGGGCCGACACGTGACTTCTCCAATTCGTCGATGATACGATTTTTGTCTTCCAGAACTTTCTTTCGGATTTCAAAATCAGAAACCTGCTTCACTTGTTCCTTCAGCTGCGCGACCTGCTTCTCCTTGTCGAGTTTTTCAACCTGCCGCGCGTTTATCTCGTCATCGAGTGAAGCCGAGTACCACCAGCATCCCGCCAGGGCAATGAACAAAATCCCCACACCCAACAGCGCCTGCGCTCTGACATCATACTGAGGCTTCGCCTTATGCCCCTTAGGCCATGGCAATAAAT
>JACQEY010000185.1 GCA_016200355.1 Nitrospirota bacterium | reverse complement strand
CTGCTCAGCAGCATCACACTAACGACTCGTGAAAATCTTGAAACAACATCACGGGCTCGACGTGTGGACCGTCACAATTCAACATTCCACACTCCTCATTCCACTTTGAGGCCGTAAAGGAATGCGGAATGAGAAATGTGGAATTAGGAATGAAGACTTGTGGAGCGCTGGCCAATTCCACATTCCACACTCCTCATTCCACTTTGAGGCCGTAGAGGTCACATGGTCACCGAAATGAGTCCCTATTCCGTTCTCGTTGTGGAAGACAACCTCGACCTCGTCCTGGGGTTACAGGACTTACTACACCATGATGGCTACGCCGTCACCGTTGCCGACACCGTCGCCGGCGCCATCAAACTCGTTCGAACCCATCGCTTCAATGCCATCATCCTGGACTTAGGTCTGCCGGACGGCGATGGGATCGATGTCTTGAGAGAATCTCAACGCCTAGACCCCTCGCTCCCTGTCGTGGTCGTGACCGCCCATATCTCGCAGAGTCGCACCGTGGGAACGTTGGCGGAGGGAGCGTATGCCTATCTCACGAAACCATATGATCGGGAGGAACTTCGGCACACCCTCCGCCGCGCCATTGGGGTCAAGGAACTCGCCGTAAAGGTCGAACAGACAGCTCACCTCCTCAGCCAAAGCGAAGAACGCTTGGCTCTCGTGATTCAAGGCTCCAATGACGGATTCTGGGATGGACGGGTTCTTCCCAATGAACCGTGGAATTCACCGCGCACACCGGTGTGGTGGTCTCCTCGCGTCAAGACCATGTTGGGTTATACTGACGAGGAATTCCCCGATGTCTTGGAAAGCTGGACTTCCCGGCTTCACCCCGAGGATATCGACCGTGTCTTCGCCGCCTTGACAGCACATATCGAACGACGCGATCCCTACGACGTGGAATACCGGCTCCTCACCAAGTCAGGCGCCTATGGATGGTTCCGCGCCCGCGGCCAAGCGATCTGGGACGAGACCGGCCGGATGACCCGTATAGCCGGCTCCCTCCGGGACGTGACGGATCGCAAACGCGCGGAGGATGCGCTTCGCCGGAGCGAGCAACTCCTGCAAGATGTGATCAACAACACCACCGCCGTGATCTATGTGAAATACACCGACGGCCGGTATCTCCTCACCAATCGCCGGTTCGAACAGCTCTTTCACCTCACGACGGAGCAGATTATCGGTCATACCGATCACGAGATTTTCCCCAAGGACATCGCCGATGCATTTCGCGCCAACGATGTGATGGTGCATGAGCGGAACACTGCAATTGAATATGAGGAATACGCGCCCCATTCCGATGGCCTCCATGCCTACATCTCGATCAAGTTCCCGCTGTGCGACCATACCGGCAAACCCTATGCGACTTGCGGCATCTCCACAGACATTACCGAGCGGAAGCGCATCGAAGATGAGCTCCGTGCCAGTGGAACGCGAAGCCGTCTCGGCCTGACCAACGCGCCGATGGGGCTTTGGGACTGGGACCTTCAGAGCGGTCACATCTATTGGTCCTCGCTGGTCAATCGAATTCTCGACCTGTCGGATGGGACGCGCCCTCGCACGAAGTACGACTGGCTGGCCCTCGTGTATCGGGAGGATCGGGAGTCGATGACGCGCGCGATGCGACAGGCATTGGATCAAGCCGGCGCCGACGTGTCATTTGAGCACCGTGTCCTACAGTCAGACGGCAGCTTCCAGTGGTGTATCTGGACCGGTGAGATTATTCGAGATTGCGACGGAAAAACTTTGCATATATTGGGGACAGTCCGCACCACAAACCGTGCCGCGTGAAGCGAGAGAACGGGCTGATTGATTTGGTTTGTTTGGTTTGTCTTGTTTATTTGGTTGTTTGCTCGAACCAGACAACTCGATGAACCAGACAAACCAGATAGACCAGAGAAACCAGATAAACAAAACAAACCAGATAGACCAGATGAACCAAATCAACCAGATAAACCGGTTCTTCCGCGCGGTGGTGGGACTCGCTTGGTTGCTCAGCCTCTGTACCCTGTGCGTGTCAGAATCCACGGCGATGGACATTGCCGTCCTGAAATCTTCCGACACTCCCGCGTACCAGGAGGCCGTTGCAGGCTTGAAAGCAACTGGCCCGATTGGAGCGATCTATACCGACTATGAATTGCAAGGCGATTTGGAGCTTGGAAAAAATCTCGCGCGCAAACTGCGGGAATCGAATCCGTCACTGGTCGTCGCCGTGGGACTCAAGGCAGCGTTGGCAGCGAAAGTAGAAATTGAGAATATCCCGATCCTGTACATGATGATCCTGGATCCGTTGAAACATCAACTCACATCCGCCAACATGACCGGCACACTCCTGGAGGTCCCCGTCGACCGACAGCTGAAGATCATGCGGATGTTCCTGCCGAACCTTCATCGGATTGGGGCGCTCTACGATCCCGCCAAGACTTCCTCTCGGGTGAAGGACGCGGTGCAGCAGGCCGCCGGCTTCAATTTTCAATTGAATGGGCTTCCTGTCGAGAGAGATAAGGACGTGCCCCAGCAATTACGCACGCTGCTCTCGGAAGTTGAAGCCCTCTGGCTCATACCGGATTCAACGGTCTTGACGAACGAGTCCATACTCTTCATCCTTGAATCGGCGCTCGCACATCAGATACCCGTGATCGGGTTCTCACCGGAGTTCACGCGCCAGGGAGCGTTGCTCAGCATGTCCGTCAACTACGGCGAAGTCGGACGAGAGACCGGACTGCTTGCGAAGCGCATTCTCAACGGAGAAAGGCTGCTGCCACACAATCCCATGCCGATCGAGCAACTCAAGATCACCGTCAATCTCAAAACCGCGAAGTTCCTGGGCATGACGTTTCCAAAGGAACTGATGAGTCTCATCGATGAGACCTATTAATGTGGACCAGCAAGTGAGTCCTCCTTATCGACTGGAAGCACCCAGAGTTGCCTTGGCATTACCCGCGCACGGGTTCCTCAGCCTGCGCATCAAGTTCGTATTATTCTTCAGTTTCATTCTCGTCATTACCTGTTCGGCCTTGAGCTTGTACTACGTCGAAGAGAGGCGGGCGGCGATGACCGATAGCCTC
Source organism: Nitrospirota bacterium (assembly GCA_016200355.1). Classification (GTDB taxonomy): domain Bacteria; phylum Nitrospirota; class Nitrospiria; order Nitrospirales; family Nitrospiraceae; genus Palsa-1315. The sequence continues at coordinate 8,850 of JACQEY010000185.1, read as the reverse complement.
CAGCGGCTAGGAACGGTTCTTCTCACGAGCGTCGTGCACAATGAACACTTCCAATATGCGGGCCTCGTGGCCGAGGATCGCGCCACGCTCCAACAGTTCATTGATAGCCTCATGGCTGTCCAGGATGTGGTGTACGTGCTCGTAGTCCGTCCAGATGGAACTGTACTCGCCCAACACACGAAGGGAACACACCAATTCTCTGCCGACCTTGGCCGATCCGTGAATGATTCTCTATATCCGAGCAGTCAGATTGTAAAACAGCTCCTCCAATCGCCGACTGAGACTCCTCTGATCACACGTGTCTCCCTCTCCACCAAAACAGAAAGCCTATTTATGTGGGAGGAAATCGTATACGACTTTGCCCTGCCGGTGCTGCGAACAGCAACAGGAAAGACCTCGCTATCTCCATTTTCTATTCAGCTGGATGAAGGAAGCACCGGCCCATCCTCGATACAGCCGGCAGTCGTGTCCGGTGTCGTCCAAATAGGATTGAGCGACGCGCGCCTGAAACAAGAACTCGCAGAGATGATCAGCAACTTTCTCCTCTTCACCGTCCTTATCATCAGCGCAGGCGCGCTCGGCGCCCACCTGCTCACCCTCCGTATCACGAAGCCCCTCAGAAGCCTTGCCGGCGTGGCTCAACAGGTGGCCGAAGGCCACTCGCCTGTGCCCCTCACAGCTGCCACCCACGACGAAATCGGCCAACTGACGAACATGTTCAACCTGATGACCCACTCATTACAGGAGCGGAGCATCGCCATTTCCGCGAACATGGCCACCATCAAACACCAGGTCAGCCAATTGACCACGCTGCATCAAGTCAGTGCGGCCATCGCCAGGACGCTGGACCTGAACCAGATTCTTAGCACCGTCCTGCAGCTCCTGATCGCCAACATGGGTTTTACGCGGATGTTTTTGACGCTACGCCATCCCGAACGAGACACGGCGTATGTGGCCCAAATCGCCGGGGTTTCGCCAGACATTGTGGAAGCAGCTCGCCGGCTTGATATGCCGATCCGGAACGATGGCGGCCTCCAAGCCGACCTGCTGATTCATGGCAAGCCCTTGCTCGCCCCAAGCCTTGATGCCGTGGCCCATCGCATGCAACCACCGATACTGGAGTTGGCCCGCCAAGCCGGAGTGACCTCCTTCGTCGCGGTGCCGCTCCAGAGCCAGAAGCAGACACTCGGATACCTCGCCGGTGACCGGGGCTCACAGCCCTGTACGGACGAAGATCTGCATATGCTGTTGACGATCGCCGGCCATGTGGCCGCGGCCATCGACAATGCCAGGGCCTATTCCAACCTCGAAGAGATGACGACGCACCTCGAACAGCGTATTGCGGAACGCACAGAGGAATTGACCATCGCCAATGCCCACCTCCAGAAGCACGATCGGCAGCGGTCGCTGTTTCTCTCCGTCGCTTCGCATGAATTGCGCACCCCCATGACCGTGATTCGCAGTTTTGCGGACAATATGCGTGACGGTATTGCAGGGCCGGTGAGCGAACAACAAATGACCTACCTCACTCGCATCGGACATAACCTGAGCCGGCTCACCAGAATCATCAATCAATTGCTCGACTGGTCCCGCCTCGACAGTAAAACTGAAGTGCTCTGCCTTGCACCGGTCTGCGTCGCAACTTCCGCCCTCCTAGTCGCCGATAATTTGCGCGCCGTTGCGGGTGAAAAAGCCATCACGATCGAGGTCCTGCACGCGGAAGGGCTTCCAGCGGTACAGGGGGACTGCGATAAGCTGGAACAGATTCTCTGGAATCTCATCGGCAATGCCATCAAGTTCACGCCGCCAGGCGGCCGCATCACCGTCGACTTCCAGACGACCCCCGATGGCTTTGTCCAAACCTCTGTCGCCGATACCGGTTGCGGGATTGACCCGAGTCACATCGGAATGCTCTTCCAGGAATTTTCGAAAGTGCCGTCTGCTAACCCTACCGCTCAGGGTGCTCAACTTGGCCTCTTCATCACCAAAACCCTGGTGACGATGCATCGAGGAACCATCTGGGTGGAGAGCACGCCAGGAGCCGGCACTCGCTTTAATTTCACAGTGCCTGTCGCATCGTCGCAAGAAGCGCAGAATGGGCGAAGAAGTGCTGAGTGCTGAGTCCTGCGTTAGAGACGAGCCATGAATGGCTGGACGGGCGAGGGGGAAGCTGAGTTAGGAGTTCTGTGTTGGGAGGGTCTGATTTGTCCACAACTAAATCACAACTCAGTACTCAGAACTGCTTCTCACCACTTCCACAATTGAGAGGAGTGTATTTTTCCCTGTCGATGATCTACAATTTTGAAGTTTTAACACTTCAGCCTAACCACCTGAACACCTGAGTCCACGATGCGCGCAAAAATCCTTATCGTCGACGACGACCGCGATATTCTTCTCGGACTCGAGAATCGTATCGCATGGATGGGACACGAAGCTGTCACAGCCGACAACGGCAAGGATGCGCTGCGCCTGATTGAACAAAGAGAATTCGATCTCGCGCTCCTGGACTTGGAACTGCCCGGTCTGTCAGGTCTGGAGATCCTGGAGCGAGTGAATGGCTCCTCGCACAGCGAGCAGCAAACCGGAAAGGACACCCGCGCCACTTACACTACGCCACTCATCATCATCCTGACTGCATTCGGCACCATCGAGCGCGCTGTGCAGGCCATGCAGTTTGGCGCATTTGATTTCCTGACAAAACCATTCAGCGCCGACCACCTGGCTGTCGTGATCAACAAAGCCATGGCCACGGTGGCGCTGCACCGTCAGGTCGATGTCCTCCGTCAAGAAGTCGACGATCGGTACGAACACCTTGTCGGAACCAACGCCAAGATGATCGCGCAACTCACGATCGCCAAACAAGCGGCGCAGTCCGATGTGACTGTCCTCCTGACCGGTGAAACCGGCACGGGAAAGGAGGTCGTGGCCCGCGCTATTCATCGTTGGAGTCCACGCCGCTCGAAACCATTCGTCGCGGTCAATTGTGCAGCGTTGCCGGAAAACCTGCTCGAAAACGAACTGTTTGGTCATGAAAAGGGCTCTTATACTGGAGCAGTCAAACGGGAACCGGGCAAGATCGAGGTGGCAGAAGGTGGAACGGTGTTTCTCGATGAAATCGGAGACATGCCGCTCCCCTTGCAAAGCCATCTGCTGCGAGTCCTCCAGGATCAGACCTTCTTTCGTATAGGCGGAACCCAGCCGGTTCGCACCAACGTCCGTTTCGTCGCAGCCACGAATAAAGACATACGGCGCGCGATCCAACAGGGCACGTTTCGTGAGGACCTCTACTACCGGCTCGCGGTGATTACCGTACCGCTGCCGCCCCTGCGTGAACGGATGGACGATGTCCCTGCACTCGCCCAGCATTTCCTCGATCGCGCAGTCAGAATGGGGATTCATCGCTCCTGCGCCCTGAGCGACCATGCCATCCAGGCGCTGCAACAGTATCCATGGCCGGGTAACATCCGCGAACTTGAAAATGTACTGATGCGTGCAGTGATCTTGTGCCCCGAGGACACCCTTGAGCCCTCGCACCTGCATCTGCCGGACTCACAGTCTCCCTCGGCCACCGAGGCCGAAACTGGATCTCCCTCCCGTCACTACCATGAATGCATGGACGCCTACAGCCGGAAGGTCATCGAAGCAGCGTTGCAAAGAAATGGATGGAACCAAACCAAAGCAGCCGAAGAGCTTGGCCTTCAACGAACCTACCTCACGAAACTGCTTCGTCAGAAAGACATCTCCGGCAGACAGCCTCAGGAAAGCAGTGGCGAGTCTTGAGTGTTGAGCACTGGGAAGTTCTGGGTTCTGAGTTGGCAGTCAGGGAGAGAATGAGGAATGTGGAATTAGGAATGAGTTGGTCGGAAAAGCTGAGAGAGAAGTGCTGAGTCCTGAGTTTGAAGTCCGAACCTTCAGCCTTCGTCGGCCTTCAGACCATCTCATTTTCCTGAGCTATAGCGCATGCGGCTGCCGTGAAGAAGGGACAGTTCAATTTCACTGGCCGTCAGATCATGGGGGAAGTAGGTGCCTGAAATTTTCGCGGTGTTGATGCTGGCGCCTTCAAGCCGGGCGTTGCGAAAGTCAACACTCCGAAGATCTGACTGTCGAAAATAACAGTCGCTGAAGTCCAACCCCTCGGCATTCAACCCTCGCAGGTCGAGACCCCGCAGATCGCATCCCCGTAGATCAACCTTCTCTCCCGACGCCTTTTTTACGTTGAATTCGGTGATGCACCCTTCACGCAGCAAGCGATACATCGGATCATTGGGAATTCGCAGTTTGGAGCGGGTGGGATTTGTGGTATCCATAAGGCCTCCGTCTGTCGAATGTTAAATTTTGAATGATGAATGTTGAATGTTCGGAAATCATCAGATCGAGTCCGACTCCGACCATTCATCATTCACAATTCATAATTCATCATTCCGCTGGTGTCCAGCATCATGCTAGGGGAACCGTGAACATGACCTCGTTCCCCTTGTCGTTATACGCAATGTCGGGAAAGAACGAATGGACGAGGAATATGCCTCGCCCACTGGCATCCCCCGGAGGGCACACATCAAAACCTGATTTCACGCGCGACTTCCAATTAAACCCCTTCCCTTCGTCGGCAATCTGGTACGTCAACATCTGTTGTCCCTTGTCGTAAATCGTGCGGATGGTGACCCGGCGGCCCCGGAAACGGGCATCCTGCCTGCGTCGCTGAACAAGCTCATCATACTGGTCCTTCGCCATAGCCTCGATCTTCTCAGAATAGCGGAGTTCAAGGCAGCCATGCTCGACCGCATTCATAACGAGTTCTTGCAATGCGGCTCGAAGATGAAGCTGGCGCGCCTCCATCAGCCCCATGGCCGTTCCTTGAACAAGCCAGTTCACCGTGCTTTCGACAAAACTTGGATCGGAACCCATGACCAGCACATACTCCAGCCGTTCGACGCCCGGCGCATCGTCCACAGAGACAGGTAGCGAATGGATTGCCCGCTGCAAGACCTGTGCGAATGCCTCCTCATGAATCGGCTGCTGCACATAATCAAGAGCGCCGGCGCGCAACCCTTCCAGCGTCGATTCGTCATGCCCTGTATCGGTGAGGAGTACGATGGGGCAGCTCGGGCGACGCTCGTGAATCTGCTTCACCAGATTGATCCCGTCCTGCTCCGGCAGAAAGAGATCCGTAATCACGATATCGGGCTGCGTCATATCGAAGGTCGAGAATCCGAGCGCAGGGGTCGCAGCGGAAATCACCGAATACCCCTTCGCCCTCGCATGCTCCAATATCACGGTCTGGGTATCAGCATTGCTGGCCACGACGAGCAATGTGCGCGCCTGTGTACGAGAACAAGTAGTAGCCATCATAATAGATATCCTCCAGCGATTATTCCCTGAAATACGGCAGGCGAGACAGGAAGTTCTGAGCGCTGAGTTCCGAATACTTCAGCCTTCAGCCTTCATACTGCCCACCCTTCTCGGTTCGTCTCTAACTCAGCACTTCTTTGTCTGTCCTGCGCTTCCCGTTTCACGAGAAACGCGGCACTCGTATCCCCATAAACGTGCAGCAGCCGCCAAACCGGCTCGTCCCTCGGCGCATCATCCACGGAGACAGGCAGCCTCTGGATCGCGCGCTGCAGAACCTGTGCAAACGCCTCCTCATGAATCGGCTGCTCCACGTAATCGAGGGCTCCGGCGCGCACCCCTTCCAGCGTCGATTTGCCATGGCCTGCGTCGGTAAGGACCACGATGGGGCAGGTCGGGCGACGCTCGTGAATCTGCTTTACCAGCATGATCCCGTTCTGCTCGGACTGAAAGAGATCCGTAATCACGATATCAGGCTGCGTCATGTCGAATGTCGTCAACCCGAGCGCAGGGGTCGCAGCGGAAACCACCACATGCCCCTGCGCTTTCGCATGTTCCAGTATCACAGCCCGGGTATCGGCATTGCCGGCAACGACGAGCACCGTACGCGCCTGTGCGTGCGATCCTGTTGTGGGGGTCATGACGGGAATCCTCCGGTGATTAATTCCCGAAGCGCGGCGTGCACCTCTGCCAAGCGCGGTTCGACTTCAGCACAGACCGAGGAGGCCTCGGCAAACTCTCCCCGCCGGCCCAACTCTTCCAATCGTTTCGCACTCTCGAAAAGACCCGGCGCGCACATCTGCATAACAGACCCCTTCAGCTTATGTGCAGCGGCCGCCAACCCGGCGCCATCCTGCCGCTCCAGTGCCGCGCGAGCCGCCGCAGCCTCCTTCGGACTCTCTTGCAAAAAGATCTCGGCCAAAGTGAGGAAGAAGTCCTGATCTCCATCGACTCGACTCAACGCCTCGGAAAGATCTAACACCGCCATCTTATCTATTGTTTTATCCATTAAATAAATGTCCTTTCCCGGCTCTCGGTCAGTTCGAGCCCCATGATCGCCGCATCGTCCGAAAACTGTTGCGCTTGTTGCCAGCATCGAGCTGCTGAAAAGCTGGACGCGATCGTCGCCGAAAGAGACGTCTGCCTCCCCGCATCAATCACCTCTTGGAAACGCACTCGGCCCCAGACCTCCCCGTTTGAAGACGGCACCTCGTAAATCCCGTCGCTCAATAAAAACAGCCGGTCGGCAGGCTTCAGGAAAAGACGGTCGCATGCAAACTGCGCGGACGGATCAAAACCAAGGGGAAACGATGAGCGCGTAAGCCATCGGGACGGGCTCTGAGCCGAGCTGAGCAGCGCGCCAGCATGGCCGGCAGAAGCGTACAAAAGGCTGCCTGTCGGCAAGTGAAGCTGTCCCACCCACAGGGTGAAATACTCCCCATCGGCACTCAAGGGAAACCGCCGATTAGCCTCGAATAAGACCTTTCCAGGATCGTACGACCCGATCAATTGAAGTATGTTGTCCACTCGCAGAAATGTCATCAGCGAGACCGAGCGCAACGCTGCGGCGACTCCATGTCCCGACGCATCCAGAATATAGAGAGCGAGATTGTCCTCATCGATCGCCATCACGCCGAAGAGATCGCCGCCCAACAACAAGGACGGCTGATACTCCCACGACAGCACGATTCCGTGAGCGAGGCTTCCCTGTGAGGGAAGCTGCGAGCGAATGAATGAGGCGGCGGCTTGGAGATCGGCTTCCGTTTCCTCCTGGCTTCTTTTCAACAACAGCAGCGATGACTCCAGGTGATTGCCGGTCGTTTCCAGCTCTCGTACCAACCGGCTGGTGCGCAGACCGGCCAGCACGCGTGCGATGATTTCCTGTTTACTGGCCGACTTGCTCAGAAAGTCGTCGGCGCCTCGCGACAACCCTTCGGCAATCTGTGCCGGCTGATCCTGGCCGGTCATGAGAAGAAGCTGGCTTGATTTCAACAAGGGATCACGGCGTACCGCTTCACAAAGCGTCGGCCCATCCATCTCCGGCATCATCCAATCGACGATAAGAAGATCAGGATGTTCACGCCTAGCCACGTCAAGACCCACTCGCCCGTTCTCGGCTTCAAGAACTCGATACCCCAGCCGCGTCAACCGAGCAACCATACTCGCCCTGGTAACGGGTTCATCCTCCACGAGGAGGATCGTCGCGACGGACGCCTCAGACTGTACAGACAAGCCAGCAGCCTGCCGAGCAGATTTCATTACGTTCGATTTCATCATGCAAGCTCCGTAGCCTACAAATCAGGACTATGCCGCACGAACGGTAAGTGCGTCTTCCTCGCGCTCATAGATAGGAATCATCGTTGGAATATTCGCCAGGCTCATGACCTCCCGCACGTAGATCTGAGGTTTCAACAGACTGACCTTGGACTGCACCCGTTTTAAGCTCTGCGCAGTAAGCACGAGCAGCCCGAGCCCTGCGCTGTCCACGAATCGCACCTGTTCAAAGTTCAGAATGAGGTTCTTACAGCACGCCTGTTTCGCCTTCTCGATGGCCGCCTTAAAGACGGTTCGATTGGCATAGGTCAAGTCTCCCTGGATGTCCAAGATCATTCCCTGTGGCAAGGAGCGTTCGTTGATTTTCATATCATCACCCTTTCTTGTACGGATTAATAAACTGGCTCACTTCTTCGACTCTCTTCATGCATGGTTCATGTAGTCTATTTGGTTTGTTTTGTTCATTTGGTTGAACAAAACGGACCAGATGAACCAAATCAACCAGATAAACAAAACAAACCAGATCAACCAGTTACAGCTTGCAGACATAGGCCACAATCGCAGCGGGAATCTCCGACAGTGGCAATATCTTATCCACCCCGCCGAGCTTGATCGCCTCTTTCGGCATACCGAACACCACGCAGCTGGCCTCGTCCTGCGCGATCGTAAACGCGCCGGCCTGCTTCATCGTCAACATTTCCTTGGCGCCATCACCACCCATGCCGGTGAGGATGACACCGATTGCGTTGGCGCCGGCATACTGAGCAACCGAAGCAAACGTCACATCGACAGACGGTCGATGGCGATTCACCGGGGGATCCTGGTTGATCCGGACGCTGTAGCGCGCCCCGCTGCGCATGAGTGTCATGTGATAACTGCCTGGCGCGACTAGAGCATGTCCCGGCAAGACACTGTCGCCGTCTTCGGCTTCTTTGACGGAAATCCGGCACAGGCTGTTCATCCGATCCGCCCACGTCTTCGTGAAATGTTCCGGCATGTGCTGTGTGATCAAGATCGGCGGCGTATTCGGTGGCAGAGCCATCAGCAAATCCTTCACCGCCTCCGTACCTCCCGTAGAGGCGCCAATCGCGATGATCGTATCTGTCGTCTTGATCATGGCAGCTCCGAGCGTGAGGGATGAGGCTACCCCCTTACCCTCTACCCCCTTACCCCTCACCTTCGCATGCGCGGCAGCCTTCACCTTGGCGATGAGATCCTGAGCCACCTCCT
>JACQEY010000021.1 GCA_016200355.1 Nitrospirota bacterium | reverse complement strand
CGGAACGAGAAGGAAATGTTGCTGACGCCGCCACTGACCTTGGCCAGTGGAAGATGCTGTTTGATCCACCGAGTCGCTTCGAAGAAGTTCACCGCATAGTTGTTATGTTCCTCGATGCCGGTCGCCACTGTGAGGATGTTCGGGTCGAAAATAATGTCTTGGGCCGGAAACCCGATGCGCTCAGTCAGGAGGCGATAGGCCCGCTCACAGACCTCGATCTTGCGCTCATAGGTATCGGCCTGGCCACGTTCGTCGAAGGCCATCACCACCACGGCGGCCCCATAGCGATGAACAAGTTTGGCCTGCTGGAGAAACTTGGCTTCGCCTTCTTTGAGGCTGATGCTGTTGACGACGGGTTTGCCCTGGATGTCCTTCAAACCCGTCTCGAGGATGTCCCACTTCGAGCTATCCACCATGATCGGGACGCGAGAGATGTCCGGTTCCGACGCGACCAATCGTAAGAACTTCTGCATGGCAGCCTGGGAGTCGAGCATGCCTTCATCCATATTGATGTCGATGATCTGGGCGCCCCCCTCGACCTGTTGTCGCGCCACCGAGAGTGCGGCTTCATAATCGCCTGCCAGAATCAGTTTGGAAAAAGCCGGTGAGCCCGTGACGTTGGTCCGTTCACCAATGTTTACAAAGTTCGATTCCGGACGAATCGTGACCGCTTCCAACCCGCTTAGCCTGGTATGGGGCTCGACGGATGATGCGACGCGCGGAGAAAGACCTCGTACGGCCTCGGCAATCGACTTGATGTGCCCTGGTGTTGTCCCACAACAGCCACCGACGATATTCAGCCAGCCATTCTGCGCCCATTCTCTCAATTGGGACGCCAGGCTATCTGGTGTCTCTGGAAATCCCGTCGGCAGCAACGGATTGGGCAGCCCGGCATTCGGATGGCTACTCACATAGATCGGAGCCAGACGCGAGAGTTCTTCAATCAGCGGGCGCATTTCTTTGGGGCCTAACGCGCAGTTGATGCCGACGCTGAGCAAGGGCACATGGGATATGGAATTCCAGAAAGCTTCAATCGTTTGGCCGGTCACTCCACGATTGCTGCCGGCTTGAATAAACGTCACTGAGGCCATGAGTGGAAGTCTCAGGTTGCGATCCTCAAAGAACTTCTCAATGGCAAAGAACGCGGCTTTCGCATTGAGCGTATCGAAGATGGTCTCGACCAACAACACATCGACTCCGCCGTCGACCAAGCCACGGACCTGCTCGTAGTAGGCTGTCACCAGTTCGTCATAGGTGGTGCCGCGCGCCGCCGAATTATTGACATCGGTCGAAATAGACGACGTCTTCGTCGTAGGTCCAATGGCGCCGGCCACAAAGCACGACCGACCAGGCGCTGCAATCTTGACCTGCTCCGCAGCACGCCTGGCGCATTCCGCTCCGGCTCTCGCAATCTCGTAGGCCAGCGACTCCATGCCATAGTCGGCCAGTGAAATAGCTTGCGCGTTGAATGTATTCGTTTCCACGATATCGGCACCGGCCTCGAAGTACTGGCGATGGATCTCCTCGATAATGGCGGGCTGCGTCAGGTTCAGCAGATCGTTATGCCCCCTCTGATCTTTTTTCCAACCTTTGAATCGCTCGCCACGAAACGCGGCCTCATCCAGCTTCCGCTGCTGGATCATAGTTCCCATAGCCCCATCAAGGACCAGAATGCGTTGTTGCAGTAAGGCGTCTAACGATGCGCTCATACGACCTGTCTCCGCGACCGAGTCCGATGTGATGTGTAAAGGAGGCCGGCCATCATAACTGAGAGGTTCTTACGCCAGCAAGCAATCCCAATCCTCTTGACTTGACAGGGGAGGATGCCGCCGATACGATGCCAAGACCAGCTGGAGAGAAACCTTGCTCCTGCGTCTTTCCATTCATACCATCTGCTCAGCCCTGCTGCTCTTATCGACCACCGGAATCTGGCTCCAGCCTTCAGCAGTCCTCGCAGCAGCCTATTTCGAAGATGGGTACCTCGGGTTGACACAGACGGAATTACATCAAAAACTCGGGATGCCGCAGGCGGTGCGCGATCGGAAGTCCGCGCTGCGTTTCTTTACCTACTACGCCATTACAGATTGGGAGAAATATTTTCGCAAGCTCGTCTCGCCTGAAAATGGCGAAGATGTTTATACCTTTACACGTGATGGCATCGATGTCCGATACTCGTTCAGTTACACCGTTGACCCCACCGATGAAAGCGAAAATCGAACGTTATTCGTTCGGCTCGTCGATATCGAATTCTCCCCGGGCGTTCCCCTCGCTCAGATCCCCGCACTCGTCCCGGAGTTTCGCCCTTCAGAGGATCCGGCCTCTCCTTCATTCCGATCGAATATTTGGGTACTGTTGTTTAAAGGCGCCGCGTCACCAGAGGCTCGTTTTATTGTGAAAGAGGCAACCAAGGACAAGCTGGAATGGACTTTGGCCTTTCAGCTATTTTCGTTGCACGGCCTGCCGGACCCACTCACGACCAAGGCGCTGGTCGATCGTGTGGAAATCGGCACGCAAAGTGTCGACCTTGTGAAGCAACGGCAACGGCACACCCATGACCCCATCCTGAATCCCTACTCGCAAGAATTCTCTCAGCACCGGCTCGGTCCTCAGCCACCCACGGCCAAGAAGATACCTGTCCCCAAGTATGCGGACTAGCCGGAATTGACAATGGGTTTTGGAGATGCTGAGAAGGGTTACGGAATCTGCTGGACACGGTCCTGGTGTTTTTTCTCGACCTGAGAAGCTTTGTTCTTCATCACATCCATCGGGCCATCACTCGACACATACATCAAAACTGGTGTGGCAAGACCGAGCAGGATCAAACACCCCAAAGCTATAAGACGGATAAATTGGCCTTTCATCACGTTCATGGCAACGAGCAGCACTATTGCCGCAAAACCAGCGTAGGTGAGAATCTCCGACTGTGAAGGAGAGAGCCCGGAGATGTTGGGAGCGGCTCCTGAAACCATACCCCGAAGCTGCCTTCCAAAATTTGACACACGTTCATGAATGGTACCGACAGTTGGCGTTCTCTGGGAAGCAGTCGCTATCTGCTCGGTAGTTTTGACCCTTGCACGGTACCGTTCAGGAATCGTATTAAAATTATCTGTCATCACGGGCGTGCCTTGCTCATCGATATAGGAATAGATGGTGGTCGCCGACGCTTCAGTTAAAGCCAGCGGTAGGAGGAGACACCCCCAGACGGCCAAGAGCCATGCCGTAAGTATCCATCGTCTCTGGCTATTTCCCTGTTTCGATCCAGGATTCATCACAGCCTCTCTTGAACACCACCACGTTTGTACTCATTCAGTATAGCGCACTTCCTATATCGCGCTGATTAATAAAGAGAAACAGGCAACTCCGCTTGACTCTCTCCAATTCACGTTGCTACGATGTGCCGCAATATGCCTCACATCGTCGCGGCGACCCATGAATCGATGAACGCCTCTCCAACCGATCTAGAAGAACCAACCCCCTTCATCCGCCGACGCCCAGTTCGGCTTATCATCTACGCCGGACTTGGCCTGTTTGTTCTCATCATGGTGGTCTGGCCACTCATCGCACAACTCAAAGACCCGGACTTTCAAAAACATATCGCGGAACATCGGGTCATGGTCGGGATGTCGAAAGAGCAGGTGCTAGAAGCCTGGGGAGGGCCACAAACGATCAACACGACCTTCACCAAGGAAGGCATCCGTCGGGAGGAATGGATTTTTGAAGACTGGGAAAGCGCCGCGGTGGTGAAACACCGCTATCTATACTTTGAAGAGGGTAGCCTCATCGGCGGTTGGTTCCAAGGCTCCGGCGAACGGCTGCCCACTCAGTCCCCGTCCAATCCACACAGCCCAAAGCCCCGAACGTAGCAGGAAGCTGAAAAAGTCGTCTTTCTCACCCGCCCAACCCCGCCGCGCCGAGACGCGTCTTTTCCCATGCATCGTTAGATCCTCAATCTACCCCGGAGGGTACGCCTCGGCCCTTCACTCGTTGCGGTCTTGCTTGGGCCCAGACGCGCCCCTGAGCGAAGAGGCTGTCTTGGCAAACTCAGGGCGGGCGGTGGAATAGTCGCCGGGGCTGGGCTGGTGAGAAGTCTGGCCTTTATGAGCATCCTGCGAGAGTGTATTCCTGTCGTGCCACATGTACGAACTATGAAAGTATCAGTTTACGTTTGTGACGAGACATCTCGCACCGCCAACCGCAGGCGGCTCAACAGCACTTCCGCACGAAGCTGATCGCACTCATTGACCATAACACGCGAGTTGAGAATGGGAAGTCCTGGGTACAAGCTGCTCATGTGTTCGTTTTGAACAATATAGGCGATGCCACTACCCTCCAACAGACTTGTGATCATCGCCAGTTCGCCCATGCTCTGCGGTTCAGTGAGACGGATCATCGGCATGCGACACACTCCACGCTCAAACCAGCCATTGGTAGTTAATCCCCCGTCTTTTCGTTGCTTTTTCCCCGCATCCCTTTTACACTCACCACAGGTTACTGGGTTTCTGTAATTTGTACGCGGCGCTCTTTGCCCGGACCGCCCGAAACAGTCAACACACGTTTCCATTCTCGGACCTGATACACCGCCCAGGCAGGAGATTGGCCTTTAAAATAGGCATCCGGGTCTTCCCCGCTGGCATTGAGAAAGATCGGTTCCGTGAAGCCTTCTTCCAACACATAGTCGAGGAGACAGTCCGTCACAAAACCAGACCCATGCAGCGACACCTCTGCGAGCATCGACAGAATGTCTTCAGGATTCTGAATCGTCACCTGATCCATTGAAAGCCTCCGCGCCATCGAATTGTAACGAGTCATTCACCGGGAAGGCAACAGACATGACGCGCCCCATGACGAAAAGCCGATTCCAAGAAGAACTCTTGCGTATGATGGACCGTAAACATCATTGGGCATGGCCGGCATTTTCCGACGGAACGCTCACCGTCGATCAACTCAAACGCCACTTTCAACAGGAGTACGGCGTATACGTGCGTGACTTTCCTGTATTTCTGGCACGCATTCATGGGCAGAATCCCCCGGCCCCGGTCCGCCGGATGCTTGCCGATAATATTTACGAAGAAGACACCGGTGGGCTCTCGCTGGGAACGTCGCATCCGGAATTGTTCCTGACGATGATGGCAGGCCTTGGATTGCCGGCGCATGATTTTGACGGGGTACATCTTCTACCCGCTAGCCGGCGCTACCGTGCCTGGCTGGACCGTGTCTCGAATAGCCGAGATTGGGTCATCGGAGCAGCGGCCCTGACTGTCTTCGTAGAAGGCAGCGTGAAGGATCGCGCCGAAATCGCTGACCCCTCCAAGCCGAAGACCGCCGAAGAAATCGAAGCAATCGTCCAACGCCACCCTCTGGTGCGATACCACGGACTACCCCTTGATTCCATGGATCTGATTCGCGCGCACCAAATGGTCGAAGCCGGCCACCGTCATGATGCCTACGCCATGGTGGTGAATTACGCCACAACACGTACCCAACAACAGGCCGTTCTGAGCTGCCTCAAGAAATGCCTGACACTCTGGCAAGCCTATCGCGATGCAATCGCCAAATCCTGTGGAATAAAAAAGAACTAATTGTGCCTCGGCTGATCCATCTTGCATTCTTGTTTCTTGTTCTGACCTTCACCCATCCACCATTAGCCATCAGCTCTCTTCCTTCCACCGACATGGCGCTGGTGCCTGCCGGAGAATTCCTGATGGGAAATCCTGTCGGCAGCGATGGTCTTTCTGACGAACAGCCGCAGCGACTCGTCTACACCGCTCCATTCTGGATTGACCAGTACGAAGTCACGAACGATCGCTATGCGCGATTTGTCCAGGCAACTGGACATCGCGCGCCGGAAAATTCGAACCCTGCTTCCACATTGTGGGAAAACCATGCACCGATCTCCGGCATCGGCACCCATCCCGTGGTGAACGTCAGTTGGGAGGATGCCGTGGCCTACTGCGTCTGGATGGGTAAGCGTCTGCCAACCGAGACGGAATGGGAAAAGGCCGCGCGCGGCATCGACGGACGTCGTTACCCCTGGGGAAATGAGTGGGACTTCAAGAAAGCCAACAGCGCCAGCTATTGGGCGGGACGAACTATCGACTTTCAGAACGGAGCGGACTGGGATGCCTTCTGGATCAAGGGTGAGGGCGCGAAGATTTCTAAAGAGAAAGGCATTAGGGGAGAAGTACTCACCATCCCGGTCGGCAGCTTTCCTGAGAGCGTCAGTCCCTATGGCCTCCACGACATGGCAGGCAACGCCGCGGAATGGGTGCAGGATTGGTATAATCCGAACTACTACAAAGAGGCCCCCCTCTCAGATCCCCAGGGACCTCCTCGCGGGGCAATCAAAGCGATGCGCGGTGGATCCTGGCTCAAACCGGCTATCAGTCTTCGCACGAGCGACCGCGACTGGGGCACGATGGACAGCCGCCCAAGCGGCACAGGTATCCGCTGCGCGAAGGATGCGTTCTAGCAGGCTGCTGAAAAAGTCCGCCAGCTTCGTTCTCGCATCGTTCAGACCCTCAACGTACCCCAAAGGGTACGCGTCGGGCCTTCACTCGCTGCGGCCTTGCTGAACGGCCTTTTTGAGCATCCTGCGGGATCTCACCGGGCCAGCAGATACTCAACCCGTTCGATCCTCACCACCGGCATGATGATACCCAAACCTTCTTCATCATGGGAAAAGTCATAGACAAGAGACTCATCGGGGATGAGCCGCCCTACCATAACAATCTCAATGTCGATTTTCCGTCCGGCATCGAGCTGTCGGCGAAGGACATCACGGGTGCTGGGATCAGGAATCACGACAAGATTGCTCGGGACTTCTTCTGGTTTGAATCGGACAACACCCCATCTGGTCGGCGTGAAGACAGGCCCAATCGCCAGGCCGAACCCGCTAGTCGTTGGATCGTAGCGCGAGAGTTCCGCTGACCACAGAAAGACCACCGTCCACTGAAGCGCCTTCTTCCCTGCACGCTTCGCGTCACGCTCCCGGTTCAGCGTGAACAGCCGTTCATTATGGTCTGAGTCATGATGACCACGGCCGTAGACCAGCTCCCAATTTGGAGGGCTTCCATCCAATGCATCGAGAAATTGTTCAATTGCGTGAGGATCGATCAGAATATGGCAATCAGGCGGCAGGATAGTATGAAGATCCTTGTGTGCAATCGTCAGCAACGGCCTCGTACCGAGTGCGTCTTCCGACCACCCTTCTCCAACCGATCCTGCGGTCAGAAACAGAACGGCGATGACCGAGAGAGCCCACATGGGATGAGATCACTCCGTTGCGGCGGCGACAGCCCGCTCAAAACTTGTGCAGAGGGCAGCGACCGCCTGCTGCTCACCTGTCAACACTCCGCATTCAATCAGCACTGCCAGACGAGGGTGTGGATCGAGGCGGCGCAAGGCCTGGCTGGTGAGCCCACCGGACTCAATAACTTTTCTATAGGCATCCAACCACGAGTCGGTCACGGCGCGCAGTCCAGCATCGGTGGGTTTCATCCGGCCAAGTTTTATCTGTCCAAGCAACTTGGTAAGCGGATCGGACTGAGAGATGGCAGCAATCGCGCGCTGCAATGCCTGGTCGCCGGAGTCCACAGTCAATTCGTAGAACAAGAGCCGGGCCCACGGGGATCGCCGCAACTTCCGCAGGCGCCTCCCCCGCTGCCTGGCAGCACCCAGCCATCCGTACCACCGACCCCAAACGAAGAGATTTGTTTCTCCAACTTCGTGGTGTTGCACTTTGGGCAGGCAGCTTGTGTGGAACCGTACACCAACAGCTCGAATCGATGATTGCATTCCCCGCAGACATATTCGAAGATAGGCATAGTTCAGTCTCCTTATTCTCAATGTATTATAGGATCGGGCCGATCACTTCGCAATCGGGCAGGCTCCAAGGAGTCGTATGTACCAAGAAGAAAAAACCTTTACCCTGCGGTTCAGCCTGGAGGCCTCGTTTCCAGACGACTATGAAGGCGAGGAAGACACCCAGGCGTGGGTGCGCGACTGGGAAGCGCGAATCAAACCGGATCTGCTTAAGGCACTCTTCGAATCATTGCGGCAACACCAATCCTGGCAGACGCATGTGCGCAATCGCGGAAAATCCCCTGCCGACGAAATTGAAATCGTACTCGCCCGGGACTTTTCCAAACCACAGGGATTCAGCCTGTCATCATGACACCCTCTCCACTCGGTCTATATCTTCACATCCCCTTCTGCCGACAGCGATGTGACTTCTGCGCCTTCTACCTTGAAATCCATCGCGATGACCGTGCAGAAACCTTTGTCCAATCTCTCATTCGGGAGATCGGTCTGTCGGCGCAGCAACATGTAGCCGCAGGCCGTCCCATCCAGTCCGTCTATTTCGGGGGCGGCACACCGACGGTGCTCGCCGCAACTCAGCTTATCGCAATCCTGTCCGAGATTCGCACGCAGATCACCCTCACCTCAGACTGTGAAATTACCGTTGAGGCACACCCCTCCACGATCTCCGAGCAGGATCTCGCTCAACTGCTTCAGTCCGGCGTGACCCGCATGAGTTTCGGCGCGGAATCGATGGAGGCTGGTGATCTGTCTCGGATCGGACGGCCTGGCGCCGTTAGTGAAACCATCACCGCAGTGACTCAGGCCAGAGCCGCCGGATTCACCAACATCAATCTCGATGTCATGTATGGGCTTCCAAGCCAAAGCCTAGAGAGCTGGCAACGAACGCTCGACCGCTGTCTAACGCTGGAACCCACACATCTGTCCTGCTATGCCCTCACGGTCGAAGAGGATACGAAGCTCGCCTCCAACATCCAGCGCCAACGAAGTCCGGCACCGGATGAAGGCCTTCAGATTGAAATGGACGAGGCTGCGCAAAGGATACTCGGCAACGCCGGCTATGAACGGTATGAGGTGTCGAACTATGCCAAACCGGGATATGCCTGCCGGCACAATCTGCTCTATTGGACCAATGGCGAATACCTTGGATTAGGGCCGAGCGCACAGTCCTATCTGGATGGGACCAGATTCGGCAACGTCGGCGACCTCATGGCTTACAACACCTCGCTGGCGGCAAACCGTCTTCCTATTGAAGATCACACCAGGCTCTCGGAAAAGGAGCGACTCCGCGACGCCGTGATTTTCGGATTACGCCTAATTCGAGGCATTCCCTCACACCACCTTCATCAACATGCCAAGAACTACGGGCATGCGGCAGTCACCGCACAGTTACTCGCGCAACAGTTGATCGAAGAAGACGGTGAGCGCAGCAGACTCTCGGCACGAGGCCGTCTGCAGGCAGACACGATCGCCGGACGGTTGTACTAACAAAACTCTGGTTCATTTTGTTTGTCTGGTTTGTTTGGTTGAATCAGATAAACAAGAAAACCGGACAAACTTTCTCTCGCTAGTGACCATCTTACTCCGATTGACTTTGTCCTTTGGCGGGGCAGAAACTAAACCTCGATCACATCGGAGTTGCCATGCCCGTTAATATGGACCCTGCCAAGAAGCGAAGAAGGCAGTCATCGCCACCAGAGGCAGACTTGTCACCGCCTGAAAAGGAAACGATTGTGCCGACACGAACGGCTCAGTTCGGTGAAGAGACGGAAGAGGATCAAGCGAAGGAACTG
>JACQEY010000010.1 GCA_016200355.1 Nitrospirota bacterium | reverse complement strand
TGGCACCCACGCCACCCGCCGCACCAAGGCGTCCCGTCAAGCCGAAGCCGACTCATCCGTGGCATCGCCGCATCTTGCCCGACCATCAAACAACGGCGGCGACCCCGATGACGTAACGCAGACATTTCTACTGTGGGAGAAAGAGGACATTTCTAAACTGGGATGACATATCGCACATAGCGAATTGACTTTTCACCGGCCCCCCAGTATCCTCTTTTCCTTTCCAACAGAAGGAGTTAGGGGCATGAAGGTCATTCTACAAGAAACGATGGACGGGGTTGGACATCTCGGGGATCTACTCGATGTGAAAGATGGATACGCGCGGAACTTTCTGTTCCCACGCAAAAAAGCTGTGTTAGCCGACAGTCGCAGCATAAAGGCTTTTGAGCATATCAAGCGCGTAGCCGGCGAACGGGCGAAAAAAGAAAAGCTGGAGATCGAAACCCACGCTAAGAGCATCTCGGCCGTGTCGCTTACCGTGCAGGCTCAGGTTGGCAAGGACGACAAGATGTTCGGGTCAGTCACGACTAAGGACATTGCGGAAAAATTGGCGGAGCAGGGATTTACGGTGGATCGGCGCAAGATCCAGCTAGACCACCCGATCAAGGAACTCGGCACCTTCTCCGTGCCGATTAAGCTTCCACGGGATGTGACTGCCACTGTGGTCATCTACGTCGTGAAGAAACAGGAAGCCGAGACGGCCCCTGCTGAGGCTTAACGAGGGAACGAGCTGTCATGAGCGATGCGGTCGGTTCTTTAGATGCACTCAAAGCCACAGACCCGGATGTCTATGCCGCGATTATTGCCGAGGAAGAACGGCAGCGTGACAGGCTGATCCTGATCGCCTCGGAGAACTTCGCCAGTCCCGCTGTCCTGGCCGCTCAAGGCTCCATCATGACCAATAAGTACGCCGAAGGGTATCCGGGAAAGAGGTACTACGGCGGCTGTCAGCACGTGGATACGGTCGAGGATCTCGCCATCGAGCGCTGCAAGCAGATTTTCGGTGCGGAGCATGTGAATGTGCAGCCGCACTCAGGATCGCAAGCCAATATGGCGGCCTACCTGTCCGTGCTGAAACCCGGCGACACCATCCTGGGCATGGACCTCGCCCAAGGAGGGCACCTCACCCATGGCAGCAAGGTCAATTTTTCAGGGATCCTGTTCCGTGTGTTTTCCTACGGCGTAGAACGTGAGACAGAAACCATCAACTATGATGCGGTGCAGAAGGTGGCAGAGGAATGCCGGCCACGCCTGCTCGTCGTCGGCGCCAGCGCCTATGCGCGCACCTTTGATTTTCCACGATTCCAACAGATCGCTAAGTCGGTCGGCGCCTATCTACTCGTCGACATCGCCCACATCGCTGGGCTGATTGCCGCAGGGCTCCATCCGAACCCTGTTCCATATGCCGACTTTGTCACTACGACCACCCACAAGACCCTGCGCGGACCCAGGGGTGGCGTCGTAATGTGCAAGGCTGAGCATGCCAAAGCGGTCGACAAATTACTCTTCCCCGGAATACAAGGCGGACCGTTAATGCATGTGATTGCGGCGAAGGCCGTCGCCTTCAAGGAAGCCCTCTCACCGGCTTTTACGCGGTACCAGCAGCAGGTCATTGCCAATGCGAAGGTGCTGGCCCAAGGGCTCCTCGACCGTGGGTATAAGATTGTGTCGGGTGGCACGGATACGCATCTCATGCTCATGAATCTGACCAACAAGGGTATTACAGGCAAAGAAGCAGACGCAGCCTTGGGCGCTGCCGGTATTATCGTGAACAAGAATGCCGTGCCCTACGACGAAAAGCCGCCGGCCGTCGCCAGTGGCATTCGACTCGGAACCCCTGTTGTGTCCACCCGTGGAATGCGTGAGGCCGAGATGAAAGAGATTGTGGGCTTGGTCGACCGGGCCCTGCAGCATCGGCAAGAACCCGCGACGCTCGAGGAAATCCGCACTCAAGCCAAAGCGCTCTGCGGTCGTTTTCCTATCTTTCATGCCTACTAACTCGCGTCAGATGGGACAGGATCACCGCCTGTGAAATGTCCGTTCTGCGATGAACTCGAAGACAAGGTCGTCGACTCGCGCATGGCGAAGGAGGGCGAGGTGATTCGCCGCCGACGCGAATGTCTCGGCTGCAAGCGTCGCTACACCACCTACGAGCGCGTCGAAGAAATCCTTCCCATGGTGGTGAAGAAGGACGGCCGCCGGGAGTCGTTCGACCGTACCAAAATTCTCGCCGGTCTCAAGAAGGCCTGCGAGAAACGGCCAATCAGTACCGCCACCATCGAGGATGTGACGGATCGCATCGAGAAACGTATTCAGGAAATGGGTGAAACTGAAATCGAGAGCCGAATCGTAGGCGAGGAGTTGATGAAAGAGCTTCATCAGCTAGATCAGGTTGCCTATGTTCGCTTTGCCTCTGTCTACCGCGAGTTCAAAGATATCGACCAGTTCATGGATGAGCTGAAAACGTTGGCTCAGCAACGCCGTGAGCGGTGAGGGCCGCGGGATACCTTCTCTCTCCTCATCGTCCTCTCCCTGTTCTTCTGCCGTTCGTCGGGTTACAACATGGTGCAATGTCTCCGCGAGTAGGCGTCATGATGCCGGCAATCCAACTCAAGTCTCCCAGACAGCTACCTAAGGCCGGAGTGCCGAGCAGTACGCATGTGGCGATTATCGGTGCAGGCCGAGGTGGCACGGCACTGATGGAGATCTTTGCGACAGACCCACTGGTAAAAATCGTGTGCGTGGCCGAAGTTCAGAAAAACGCTCCAGGCGTCGAGCTAGCGAAACGGCTCGGTATCCCCGTGACTCGCGATTACCGTCAGCTCCTGGACATCGAGCGCGTGGACCTCATCATCGATGTGTCGGGCGATACCAAGGTCTGGGAGTTGCTCCAAGACTTCCATCGGATGGGCGTGACCATCATCGGAGGGGCTAGCGCCAAATTCATATGGGAGCTTATCGAGGCCCGCATTCGTGCCACTTCAGATATCGAGAAAACCTTGAATAAGTACCAATCGCTCTATCGACTATATGTCAAGGAAACAGGTGTGGCGGTGACGGAGGAACGGACACGCATTGCCTGTGAAATGCACGACGGTCTCGTGCAGAATTTGGCCGGGGTGAATTTCAAACTGGATCTGAGTTTGCAACTGATTCGAAAAGATCCGAAAGCCAGCCTGGCCATCTTGCGTGAAAGCAAAGCCCAGCTGAAGTTGGCCATCCATGAAGCACGGCAAGTCATCTTCAATCTCCGCCCACTCCACTACGACAAGATGGAGCTGCTCCCAGCCCTGACCAACTATCTCACCTCGTACGAGACCCAGTATCATATCAAGACACAGTTCCACGTATCCGGCGACGAACAGATTTTATTCCCTCGTACCAAGATCTTCTTGTTTCGCATTGTGCAAGAGGCGCTGAGCAACGTGGAGCGGCACGCGAAAGCGACTCGGGTCATCGTGGGGCTGGACATCGACCCCAAACGCCTCAGGGTCACCATCGGGGACAACGGTGTGGGATTCGACATGGACACTGTGCTGCGAGATCCCGACAAGTGGGATCATTTCGGGATTCGCGGAATCCTGGAGCGGGCTCGATTGGTGGGCGGTGAAGGCAAGATCAAGTCTAAGAAAGGGCGTGGTACGACGATCGTCGTCAACATCCCCCTGGTCAAAAAGGAGACGACCGCTCATGGAAAAGATTAAGGTACTCATCGCGGACGACCATCGTGTCGTACGCGAAGGACTGGCCGCAATCCTCAAGACGAAAGACGACATTCATATCGTAGGCGAGGCCCAAGACGGCATGGAAGCAGTTGAGAAGGTGAGGACGCTGGTCCCCGACGTCGTGCTGATGGACGTGAGCATGCCTCGGATGGGCGGAGTTGAAGCGACGAGACAGATCAAACGCGAGTTCCCTCACATCGGAGTCGTCGCGCTGACCATGTATGACGAGCAACAATACATCTTCGATTTGGTGCGCGCCGGCGCCACTGGATATCTGTTGAAAGACTCCGAGTCCTCTCAGATCGTCGCCGCGATTCGTGCGATCTACAAGGGTGAGTCCCTGATCCATCCATCCGTCGCGAGCAAGATTTTGGCGGAGTTCTCCTTGATGTCGCAGAAGAGGGGGAAAAAGCCCGGGTGGGTCGAACATGATCTGACGGAGCGAGAGATCACGGTCTTACGCTTGGTCGCAGACGGCAAGACAAACAAGGAAATTGCCAATAACTTGGACCTGAGCGAAAAGACCGTCAAGAATCATGTGCGGAACATTTTTCATAAGCTGCAGGTCTATGACCGTACGCAAGCGGCCATTCTGGCCATTCGGAAAGGACTCATCGAGCTGGATCCCCGGCCGTAATTGCTTATGATCACCAAGTAGAAATGTTCCGGTCAAACATGCGGCTTACAATCCTTCCTAAATCGACTGATCACCGCAATTTCCTTATCAGCCACCAATAGATCGTGAGTCATTTCCGTCAACCCCTGCGTCCAATCACGATGATCGATTCTATGTGCAGTTGCGTCGGCTCGTCATGCGCGATGGAGGCGTGAATTACGATCCAATAATCTTTGAAAAGTCACAGGTGTCATGTTTTTACAACAGGGCTCACTGTCTCCGCGAGATATGAATTATTACATACTATCAATGAGATATGACAAGATACTGCAAAAATAATGGTTGGCACACGAGTTGCTGATACCCCTCTGTATAATTTATTGAGGTGACGGAGTGAGGGCTCAACAAACTTTAGCGAATGCCGTAAGTTGTGCGGGAGTTGGGCTCCACTCAGGACAGCCCGTTACTCTTACGCTTAGGCCTGCTCCAACAAATACAGGCGTGGTGTTTGTAAACAGGAATGGCAAAGATGGAGCGTCCCTCGCGGCTTCCATCGAGCATTTGGTGCCTACGGAGCTTTGCACTGCGATCAGCGGCAACGGGTTTCAGGTCAAGACGATCGAGCACGTGTTGGCAGCCTTGGCCGGACTTGACATCGATAACGCATATGTGGAGCTTGATGCCGGCGAGGCTCCTGTCATGGACGGCAGCTCGGCACACTTCGTTCGCTTGATTCGGTCAGCTGGAATTGTTTCTCAGGGTAGGCGGCAACCCTATCTGAAAATCACTCGGCCTCTCGAGGTGATGGATGGAACTCGTCGAGTTCGCATTGAACCGTCCTCAACCACCAAGATCACCTATTCCATCCACTACGATCATCCGTTGATCCAGACTCAGACCTACACCTATGAGCACTCAGCCCATGCATTTGAGCGGGAGATCGCAGACGCCAGGACATTTGGATTCTTGCAGGAAGTAGAATCCCTCTGGGCTCGCGGGCTTGGCCAGGGCGGCAATCTAGACAATACAATCGTTCTCTCTCAAGACGGCATTCTCAATGAATCGGGCCTTCGTTTTACGAATGAATTCGTGCGACACAAGATCTTGGACCTGATCGGAGACTTTTCGTTGCTCGGTGTACCTTTTATCGGGCACTTAATTGCCGAGCGTTCTGGGCATGCAATACACACACGCCTCGTTCAACAGATTCTCACCCATCCTGATAGCTGGGTGTTGCTCAACGCCGACGAGACAGTCGCCGCGTCTGAGCCTCGCTCTGCCATGGCCGCATCGCGACCCGCATTGCTTGTGGCCCTCCAAGCCTCTTAACCCGCATTCTTCATGAAGCTTCTGCTGCAAGCGCGGATACGCGGCTGTTTCGCGTGAAGCGTCTGTCTGGTTCATCTGGTCTACTGGTTTGTTTAGTTTATCGAATTGGTTTTATTCAACCAAACAAACGAGACAAGCCAAACAGATCGGAGCAACCAGCCCGTTCTCACAGGCTTTCGCGACGAACCTTCACGAATTATGTGTGTTGACGCTCATCCTTTTGACCGAACCTGCGCGTGGTCATACCAAGTTATGCGAGATGATTTTTATGTGCGGGCAACTAACGGGTAACTAAGATGTGATTTAACGTCGGGAGCAAGTGGCCTCGCTCCCGACGCTAGAATCAAGGCGGGGACTACTTCTTCTTCTTCTTTGCTGCTTTCTTCGTCGCCAAGACTCTCACCCCCCTTCGTGAATTTTGAGGTCTAACAAGCCCAGGCACACTACACGGCATGGATCAGGGATTCTTCCAAAGCCTCGAACGTATTCGGCCCCACTTTTTTGAACCGCTTGTCCCGCTTCAAGGACGTGGCAACAGACGTCAGCGGTGTTTTCCCCTTGATCTGGAGCCCCCCCTCGACTAATCGCTGCACAAGCTCTTTTGCATGCATCGAACGATTCGCCTCGCGGAGCATTTCGTACGCAGCTTCCGACACGCTTTTACCGGAATACTTGCTCCGACCCATGAGGATCTCCCTCGACTGGTCAGTGACATCGGTATTCGGTCGCTGACGGGCACCTTTTTCGTCTGAATAAAATTGACTAGAGAGGCTAGCGAGCTTGGCCTTGTCCGCTTCAACACGATAGAGCGTTTCTGCCAGCTCCAAATATTTCTTAATCGTGGCGATTTCGTCGTCCAAGCGCCGTCGCTTCTTTTCAAGCTCTTGCAGCCGGTTCTTGTAGGCGCTGATTCGTTGTTCAAGACCAACCAATATATCGGTGAGTTCTTCCACGAACTTGCCCCCAGATGAAGCATACTTGCTTTATAGCATTGCTTGCGTAGCAAGTCAATAGATAAAGTTACAATAGTAGCTTGCATGGCATGATCGCTTTAAAACTGGTCAGTGCTTGATAGGAATGCCATCTGCTCGCTTAATAAGCATGACAAGAAACTGGTCAGATCCGGGCCTCAATGAGTGGGATTGATTCTCGCCCGAGAGATCTCTTTGCTCAATATTGTAGAAGCGTAGCCTCGTGCTATGATGCCGTCCCATGTCCGTACCGTTTGACCAGAATATCCCTTCCGACACACTTCTTTCAGTTGCCACCAACGCGGCCCGTCAGGCCGGAGCCGTTCTAACGGAATACATGCGCACTGGCTTTCGGATTGAGCATAAGCAGATCATCAATCTTGTCACCGATGCCGACCGCCAGGCGGAGCAACGGATCATCGACGTCATTCACGACGCTTTCCCGACCCATCGAATTCTTGCCGAAGAAGGTGGGCTGACCGAGGAATCTCCATCCCGTTACAAATGGGTGGTTGATCCGCTTGATGGCACAACCAACTTCGCCCACGGGTTCCCCGCCTACTGCGTGTCCATCGGGCTGGAATGTGACGGACGCGGGATTATCGGGGTGGTCTACGATCCGACTCGCGACGAACTCTTCACCTCGCAAATCGGTCAGGGGGCTTATCTCAACGGAGCCCCCATTTCCGTGTCCACGACGGACCATCTCGACCGTGGACTCCTCGTGACGGGATTTGCCTACAACATTCGCGAAACCCCGAACAATAACTTGAATCACTTCGCGCGATTCGCATTGAAGGTGCAGGGATTACGCCGAACTGGAACGGCAGCTCTGGATCTTTGTTATGTCGCGGCTGGCCGGTTCGATGGATTTTGGGAAGTGACATTGAACCCCTGGGACATGGCGGCAGGAGCCGTTATAGTCCGCGAAGCTGGTGGCAAGGTGACAGACTTCAAAGGTGCTCCTCACTCTATTTACGGGCGAGAACTGGTCGCAAGTAATGGGTCTATCCACCAAGCCATGCTCGACCTGCTCCAAGAAGATGCACCTTCCTCGTAAGGCATCAGTCCCGCTGCTTTCCATTAGATCAGCCAGGGGGCCGAACAGTCCAGGTCGGCCACAAGGGATTCCTGGCAGATATACAGACAGAATGACGATGAAGTATGATCTCCTGCTACAAAAGGGAAGGAGATTGGTTGCATGGCACGTTCAACGCCTCCATCGGGACAACCAAACGGAAACCCACCTCAAGACGCAGAGGCCGATTCACGCACCAAGGATGTGGAACTGCTTCGGGTGCTCGTGAGCCGAAAGGGAACACAAGTCGATGCCCAATGGGCGATTCATCCTCAACTGAAACAGGACCTTCTGCCGCAGGAATGGCAAGAGGTGACCGACCTCATGGCCAAGGTGACCGGCATCGTCGGTACGCGGTTTTCCCAGGTGCTCACACAGGCCGATCCCGAACCGCCCAGCAACACATAGCAGACCAAGGTCGAGGTTGAGGCGGTCTCCTTCCTGACAGCTCAGCCTCAGCCGTAACCTTTGACCGAGGAGTTCCCAATGGAGACCTATTATCATCCCCATGATCTGGGCAAGTTCGCCGAGATGGGTAAGGGCAACAAGGATCTGTGGGAGAAATTCATGGCCTACTACAGCGCCGTCTTCGCTGAAGGAGCCTTGACGGAGCGAGAGAAGTCCCTTATCGCCCTTGCGGTTGCCCACGCAGTCCAATGTCCCTACTGCATCGATGCCTACACGCAGGCGTCCTTAGAAAAAGGGTCGAATATCGAAGAAATGACAGAAGCCGTCCACGTTGCCTGCGCCATCCGAGGCGGCGCTTCCCTCGCACACGGCGTCCAGATGCGTAACGTCGCCGACAAACTGACGATGTGAGCACCCCGGGGGAATATTGCCCCCAGGGTAACTGCACAAGACGGGCGAGACGGGCGGACTTTTTCAACAGCCTGCTAAAGGTAGGGGTGTTCGGGGATTGCGAGAGTGAAATATTTTCCACGCTCTTCGTAAAGAATCCGGGCAGCCGTCAATATACCGAGCGCCTGATCGATTTCTCCGTCGAGAATGGGGCTCCTGTCAGGTTGGTTTGCCAGCAGCATGTGGATTTGGTCTGCACTCTTGGCCGCTTCGTTGCAGACCTCGATGATGCCCGCAGCGGGCCAATCGTAGCGCCGCCGTATCGGTGTCTTTGGGTTCCGACCATCGTAGACTGTGACGTAGTCCATCGCCTTCGAGTAATAGAGAAACGGTCGATCGCTCGAACC
Organism: Nitrospirota bacterium; assembly: GCA_016200355.1. Lineage (GTDB taxonomy): Bacteria > Nitrospirota > Nitrospiria > Nitrospirales > Nitrospiraceae > Palsa-1315. Next base: position 120 of record JACQEY010000010.1, on the reverse strand, counting down.
GGCCAGTCTTTGCCACTCCTGCACGAGGTCGACTAATTCTTGGTAGACGTGCTGGTCCACATTCCAATTGTCCAGCTCATACTCAAAATCGTAGGCGATCTTCTTCAAGTCTACCTGTCG
>JACQEY010000197.1 GCA_016200355.1 Nitrospirota bacterium | reverse complement strand
GTGCTGCGTGACCCCGACGGCTACAACAACGGCGGCACGACGCATTGGGAAAACGGCTGGCTGCCCGCACTCTTCCGGGGCACCGAGATACAATCCCGCGGCGCTGCCGTGCTCAACCTGCATCCGGCCGTAGCCGCTCCCGAGGGCGTGCAGCGCAATACTCTCGAGCTCCTGGCCCGGCTGAATGAAGCGATTACGGTGCAGGACATGGCCTTGCTGGGGTACCGGCTTCATCCGCTGAAGGGGAACCGTGCGGGAAGGCATCAACGGCAGTGTCCACCAAATGCCCACGGCAGGGTCAAAATGGGTCGCGATCAATCGGAATCGATCGGATGAATGCGTATGACGTTTGAGCTGGAATGTGGCTGCTGGAGCCAATTTTCGGTGATTTATCGCGAGAAATTAGAGGGGTGTCTGGAGGGCTGGGAACGGCTTATGAGTCCGCTGCTCTACCAACTGAGCTACACCGCCAGAAAGGATGGTACGTAATCGGGCGCGATGATACAGGAATGATCTTGAGAGTGTCTAGCCTGCATTACTCCCAGCGCGCGACGAGCGGGATAGGCGAGACTGGCGGGAAAAGCGTGACTCGAAGTTCCGAAAACCTCGTACTTCGGACCTCGAACCGTCGTCCATCTCACCAATTCCGCTTTTCCAGCCCGTCTCGTCCGTCTCCCTTGATTCAGGCAACTGCTACTCGCATATTGGTTCTGTCCCTCCGTTCCGGTAGACTCGGCGCATGACTCATCCGCTTCCTTTCTCCTGTGAACGGGCGATCTTGGAACAATTCCTCAAGGCGGAGGCGATGGCCCTGTGGGCGGTACGCTCTGCGCAAGCGCAGGATGTTCCTCCCGCGGTGCTGCAGTTCTTGCGCCGCCATGAGGAAGAGGAGGCGCAGCATCTCAAGCAGTTTGAGCTGCTGTTAGGAGTCAGTTCGCACGGCAAGACGGCGCTGCCTCGTATGCCTAGTCAATGGAGGATCCTCGTGGTGCATCTCTATGGGTATGAAGCGTTGGGGTTAGAGTTCGCGAGGCTGTTGGTTTCCTTGCGGCCCGATCTGACCTCGATTTTGGAAGATGAAGAGGTACATGTAAGGTTTTTCGAGCATGAAGCCCGTGCCATCCTAGCTCAAGGAGGGCCTGCCGCTGATGGTGCGCGACAGGCTGCCCGGGCTTGGAGACGACGGCTGCCTCGCACGGTCGATCGCTATCTTCATGATGAGAGTCTCGTACCTTTTCGGGGCGAACTACGACAACATATTCTCAACGTGATCGACGCGCGTTTTCTCGCTGTTGGATTGATGGCACGGACGGAGGGGGAGGGTATGTCTTATGCGGCGGCCGAGGCCAGACGTTTTTGACGTTGGCCCACGATATCGAGCGCTGCGACGCGATAGGTTTCGGCCAGTGTAGGAAAGTTGAAGATGTTTTCGACGAACGAGTCGATAGTGGCTCGATGCTGAAGTGCCATCTGACCGAGATGAATCAGTTCCGTCGCGCCTTCCCCGACGATCTGGACGCCAAGGAGACGTTCGCCTGTCGGGTCGGCCACCATCTTCAATAAGCCGTTGCGAATATCCGAGATCTGGCCTCGGGCAATTTCATTGAATTTCGCCCGGCCAATCATGACCTCTCGATATCGTTTCCGACCCGCCGTTTCATCTAGTCCGATACTGGCCATCTCAGGGATCGTGTATACCCCGACCGGAATGATGTCCGCTGAATGTCCCTCAGGGAGACCCAGGGCATGACATACGGCGCGCCGGCCTTGCTCCATGGCAGCGGAGGCCAGACCAGGGGGGCCGATGAGATCGCCGACGCCATAAATGTGAGGAATAGCCGTCTGACAATGTTCGTTAACGGCCAGTGTTCCCTTTTCAGTGGCGATCAAACCTGTAGCACTGAGATTGAGATCTTCAATATTTGCCTGTCGCCCAACGGCCACGAGCATCTTATCGCTCGTGAATACTTGCCCATCCTGGAGTGTTGTCACCACCTGAGAGATTCCATCCCACCGGACCTCTCTCATCGCCTGTCCACCACAATAGCGACTGCCTGTTTGCTCAAAGCTTTGCACAAACATGCGCACGAGTTCCGCATCGAAAAACTGAAGAGGGCGTTCAGCTCGATCAATGATGGTGACCTGCACACCGAGTGCGGCAAATATCGACGCATATTCCAAGGCAATGATTCCACCGCCTAATACAGTAAGGGAGCGCGGTAAGTAGATCATCGAGAGAATCGAATCGCTGTCGAGAATATGTTCATGATCGATGGGGATGTCGACCGGCGCACGAGGCCGGGATCCTGTGGCGATGACGATCGTGTCGGCGGTGAGTGTTTGCTTCATGCCGTCGACCGTCAGCATTTCAATCAGTCTGTCGGAGAGAAATTGGGCCCGGCCGTGGAACAATGTGACGCCATTGCGCGTCAACTGGTTCATCATATAGTCGCCATGTGAGGTGACGACTTCGTCCAAGCGACGCATCAGCGTGGAGACCATGATGTTCGACGTGACTGGCATGTCCTGCGTGGTCAAAGACCGTTTCATCCGATCCGCTTGCAGCGCACTTTCTCGAAGCGTTTTGCTTGGAATCGTTCCGCTGTACACACAACCACCGCCGACGCCAGGCTCGCGTTCGATCATTGCCACGTGCTTGCCCGCTTTGGCGCCCTGAATGGCAGCTTTTTGGCCGGCTGGACCGCTCCCGATCACCACAATGTCATAGTGAACCACTGTACTCATTGAGCCATCGTGTCCACGAGATTGAGTATTTTCTCTTTCTGACTGAGCAGGGTGTCGATGTCATTGGGATAGAGATTAAGCTCGGAAAAGACCGTGTGATCACGAAGTGTGCTGTCATCGAAGGAATCGTGAACGAGGAGGTAGGTCGCCAGCCGGTCGGCCAGATAGGTCATCATCGCTTCCTGCCGATGTGATGGCGCCTGTTCATAGACCCAATAATAGGCGATGGCCATAGCCACTTGTGGGGGCAGGGCCCATTCAGCCGCGATCAAGCTGCCCACGCGGGCATGATAGCCGTCGAGGAAGGAGGTTATTGCGCCGGGATCGAGGGGGATATGCATGTCTGCGGCAATGGTCGTGACGGTCTTCAGCACGACCGGTTTCCCAACCGCATGCAGCAGCCCACACAGGTAGGCGCCTTCCACATTATATCGGCGCATGCGCGCAATCTCTTTCGCGTAGGCCCCGCTGGCCAGCGCGTGCCGCCAGAGTTGCCGGATGTCCGCCTCATATCCAGGAATCTTGACGGCCCCACTCTTCAGTGAAATCGTGACAGCGATTTCCGATAGCTGATTCACACCGAGCATGGCGACGGCATGTTGCAGCGAGGCAATCGGAGTCCGAGGCATATAGGCGGGTGAGTTGGCAATTCTCAAAACATGGGCTGCCAATGCTTGATCCTGATGAATGAGGGCGGACAGACGGGCCGCATCTGCCGATGGGTCACTCGCCAGTGCCATGACCCGCCCTGCAACTTGTGGAAGTACAGGGAGGTCGATCCGCTCTTTGTCGATCCGTTCGACTAAGGCTTGTTCGACCTGCTCCGGCATTCGCACATTGTGAGGGTGATGTAGTGCTGCGTCCATATTACAGTCGGTCTTCAGTGCCAATTGGTGTTCACTGGCAGGATGCTGAAAAAGTCGCTCTTCTCACCCGCCCGATCCTGGCGCGCTGAGACGCGCCTTTTCCCATGCGGCGTTCTCGTATCGTTCATAGGCTCAACGTACCGAAGCGTAGGCCTCGCCTCTTCGCTCGCTGCGGCTTTGCTGGACGGCCTTTTTGAGTATCCTGCATGTGTATTCTTCTCTTGCCCCCGACGTACATATTATCGAATTTTTACTATGCGAAATGGTTTTTCTGCAGCCTGCTAGGTCAGTACAAGATCTTGTCGGCAGAATGACTTAGAACCTTAACCCGCACGTGACTCGTCTATCTGGTTCGTCTGGTCTATCTGGCTCATCTAGTTAGTTTCGTTCAGCCAAACACTCGAGACAGATTGAATAGACCAGATAGACGAGACAGATCAAATGAACAATACAGGCGGGCGGAATGTCGTCTTTTCTGTGCGCGCACGAGAGAGGATGATTATACGTAGGCTATTGGATGTCAGCATTTATAGAATTCTTCTATTCGTATTGCTATCTCTATTCCTGCCTGACCTAGGGCCGATTAGCCATAGGGAGTTGCCTAGTAGATTTCGTTCTCTCTCAATAGTAGATTCCTAACATATGTGGCAGTCAAATTGTGAGTCGAACTTGCTGAGGACGGATCTTTCATTCCTTCCTGCGTATGCATCGCTGAGTGCAATATCCCCGTTTCTGTCTGTCCGGATACTCATGAATTCGCATATCGATATGAATGTGCTGACTGGATATATGCGCGGCCGGTGGTGTGTTCTGTACACTGCAACCTTTATGAAAGAGGAAGCATTTGCGTATGCCTAGCATGAGGCCAGTCAGCGTGTTGATCGTGGACGATCACGAAGTCGTTCGAGTGGGATTGCAGACCGTACTGAGTCGACAGGACGGTATCAGCGTGGTCGGTGAAGCGTCTACCGTAACGAGCGCCATAGTTGAATCCTGCCGCCTTAAACCGGATGTGGTATTGATGGACGTCCGTTTTCCCGACGGGAGTGGAGTGGACGCTTGCCGTGCCATCAGGGATTCCTGCCCAGCTACGCGGGTGCTCTTTCTTTCCTCCTATCAAGACGATGAGGCGGTGTTCGCCGCAGTCTTTGAGGGGGCATCAGGCTATCTATTGAAAGAAGTGAATGCCGAGGGGTTGCTGCGAGCCATTTATGCCGTGGCCCAGGGACAGTCGGTCCTCGACCCCGCCATTACTCAGCCTCTCTTGGCCCGCATGCGGTTGAAGAAAGGGGAGGCATCCGAGTCCCAGCGGACGGCTCTCTCCACCCAACAGCATCGTGTCCTTGCGCTCGTGGCCGAGGGGAAAACGAATAAGGAGATCGGTTCATCGCTCGATCTGAGCGATAAGACAGTGAAGAACTATATCCGGTTCATTTTTCAGAAGCTGAAAGTGACCAGGCGCGCTCAAGCTGCCGCCTTTTTTATCCGCGATTCCTCCTCAGGGAAGCGATCAGCCGACAATCATACGAGTCAGTGAAGGCTCGATAACCTGCCCCGATCAGTCTGTTGATATCCCTCGTTCCATCGGTGCCCCACGAAACTTCTTCTTGCTCTTAGCAAGATGCTGAAAAATCCCGCCAGCATAAAAAGACCGTTGTTTCGTTCGTCTGGTCTGTCTGGTTTTTGGTTGAACGAAACTAACCAGATGAACCAAATCAACCAGATAAACAAAACAAACCAGGTGTGCCGAAACATCGCACAGGACAGATTAATAATAATACGTAGTCCATAAGAGTAGAGCTGATAGAGCAAATTGACCAACAGCTACAGAGCTATGTAGGCCTGCCTTTATATGTCTGAAATTCTATCTCCGTCAGAGCTATTAGGCACTTTCCGATATGAGGATCTCTTATACGCTTAGTAGCGATGTGCTGCGTCATTTTCATGACAAAGGAATGTGCTAAGGCCGGTTCATGCCAATCCAGCAATCGGGCTGATTCTATGTGTTCGTCGTATTTCTTATTCATGTGCCATCACTTTCTATGAGGTATAGAGCATGAGTGAGTTATCAGTTCTTGTGGTCGAGGACGATGAAGGGCTGCAGAAGCTACTTCGAAGCCTATTGTCGCAGGAAGGACGGCAAATAACGGTTGTCGGGAGCGGACAAGAGGCTATTCGTATGGTCCGGGAGATCCCTGTTCATGTGTTGATGACGGACATGAAGTTGCCCGATATGGATGGCTTGGCCGTCTTGGGGCGCATCCTCCAGATTGATCCCAAGGTGATCGGGATCGTGATGACCGGCTATGGCTCAATCGACTGTGCCGTGAGGGCCATGAAGGCCGGAGCGTTTGAATTCCTGACAAAACCGTTTGACAACGCAGTTGTCGTTGACTCAATCAACAAGGCCTTGGAAGCGTATCGGCGACGCAGGAACATGCAGTTTTCGCGGAGAGCCGTCCGTGAGCCATATCGGCTGGAACAGTTTGTCGGCACGAGTGAACCGATCCGGCGCGTGCTTGAGTTTGTCGAGAAGGTTGCGGATTGCGACAGCACCGTCTTGATTCAAGGAGAGAGTGGGACCGGCAAGGAGCTGATCGCGCGGATGCTGCACTTTAACAGTGTGCGCAAAGATCGCCCG
>JACQEY010000192.1 GCA_016200355.1 Nitrospirota bacterium | reverse complement strand
GTGGCTGTTGTGGTGGGGCATCAGGCTGATCTGGTTCGCCAGGTGATCGGCCACGCGATATCAGGAAAGAGCGATAGCTCTCCAGTTGCGATTGTCGAACAGCGGGAGCAATTGGGCACGGGTCATGCGGTGTTGCAGAGCCGTCCGATCTTTGCGGTAGGCAAGCGGGGTGCCCCATCCAGGTATCTTATTCTGAACGGCGATACGCCACTGCTTCAGGAAAAGACCGTGCGCGAACTCCTTCGTGTTCATGAGACGGAACGCGCGACCGTGACCATTCTTACTGCAGTGCTCGAAGACACAAGCGGATATGGACGGGTCGTGCGTGCGAATTCAGCCGAACGGGCGGTCTCTCGCATCGTCGAGGATTGTGACGCCAATGCAGAGGTTCAAGCGATCCGTGAAATCAACGTGGGCATCTATGTGGTCGACGGCGAGTTCCTCTTTAGCGCTTTGGAAAAGCTCGATCCCAGCAACGCTCAAGGGGAATATTATTTGACGGAGATCATCCATCTTGCTGCGGAGCAAGGACATCGTGTGGCCGCCGTGGTGCTCGACAATCCTGACGAAGGACTTGGCGTGAATACGCGCAGGCAGCTTGCCGAGGCTGAGCAGGTGGTGCGGCAGCAGATTCGAACCCGCTGGTTGGATGCCGGGGTGACGATGATCGATCCAGATTCGGTGTGGATTGACGCCACAGTCATGATCGGGAAAGACACGATACTGTACCCCAACGTGACACTGGAAGGGACCACGGTTATTGGGGAGGATTGTGTGTTGCGTTCCTCTACGCGACTGACCGATTGCACTGTCGGCAATGGCGTCGAGATTCTCGATCACTGCGTATTTACCGGTTCTCACATTGAGGACGACGCGCACCTAGGCCCGTTCGTCCATTTGCGTCCCGGTGTGGTGGTGCGGAAGAAGGCCAAGGTCGGGAACTTTGTCGAGATGAAAAAAACCGATCTGGGTGAAGGATCGAAGGCGAACCATTTAAGTTATCTGGGGGACACAACGATTGGGAAAGGGGTCAACATCGGCGCCGGCACCATCACCTGTAACTACGATGGTGTGCGAAAGTTTCAGACGGTGATTGGGGACGGAGTCTTTCTGGGCAGCGATACGCAGTTGATCGCGCCGGTGACAGTGGGGGCGGGAGCCATCATCGCCGCAGGCACCACGGTCACGGAGGATGTGCCGGCAGATGCCTTGGTGATTGGGCGAGTGCCTCAAGTGAATCGTGCAGGATGGGCAGCGCGCCGGCGGGCATTGCAAGCCGGTGTGAATCGTGAAACGTTAGCTGTGAAACGTACGATGATATCCACTCGCCTGATGCCTGACGACTCACGCCTCACGAAGAAACGACCGGTGGCTTCAAAGGGTAGACAAGTGAAGAAACGCAGTAGGGATTAACTATGTGCGGAATTGTCGGATATGTGGGCAATCAGGAGGCGGTGCCGATTCTGATCGACGGCCTCGCCAAGCTGGAGTATCGAGGCTACGACTCAGCCGGTGTCGCGGTGTTGCAAGGCGGCAAAATCGAAATTCGGCGCACGGTCGGCAAACTGGCCAATCTTCAGAAGTCGCTCAAGGAGAAAGAACTCAAGGGCACTGTGGGGATCGGCCACACGCGCTGGGCGACGCACGGAAAGCCCTCGGAGCAGAATGCCCATCCGCACCGCTCGAAAGGCTGCGTGCTCGTGCACAACGGCATCATCGAAAACTATCAGCCGTTGAAACAGCAGTTGGAAAAAGAGCGCTACAAGTTTCATTCGGAAACGGACACGGAGGTTGTGGCGCATCTGATCGACAAATATCTTCAGCAGGGCATGAAGTTGGCCGAAGCAGTACGTGTCGCCACAAAAGATGTGCGTGGGAGTTATGCGCTTGCCGTCATTTCGGAGCGGGAACCTGGGATGATGATCGCAGCGCGTTCCGGATGTCCGCTGGTCGTAGGCACAACCGCCAAGGCGTCCTTTGTCGCGTCCGACGTCATGGCCATGCTCGCCCATACCCGTGACGTGACCTACCTCGAAGAAGGCGATATGGCGATTGTCACCGCGACGGGCATCCATTTCACGGATATCGAGGGCCGGCCTGTTAAGCGGAAACTCACGAGGATCACATGGAATGCCTCCGCGGCGGAAAAGAGCGGATTCCCGCACTTCATGCTGAAGGAGATTCACGAACAGCCGCAGACGATTCTCGACACGATGCGCGGGCGCTATTCCTACGAGACCGGCGAGGCGGATCTGCCGGATATCGGATTGACACCGAAACAGTTTGCCGCCGTCGGGCGGATCTGGATCGTGGCTTGTGGCACCTCGTGGCACTCGGGGCTGGTAGGGAAGTATCTGCTAGAGGAGATGGTCCGTACGCCGGTGCAGGTCGATATCGCCAGCGAATTCCGTTATCGCGATCCCCTGGTCGGTAAAGACGATCTCTTTATCACGATCTCGCAGTCCGGCGAGACGGCGGATACGCTGGCCGCCGCGCGTGAAGCGAAGGGAAAGGGGGCGCGCGTCGTCTCGGTCGTGAACGTGGTGGGTAGTATCCTGGCCCGCGAATCAGACGGCGTCCTCTATACGCATTGTGGGCCTGAAATCGGCGTCGCCTCGACCAAAGCCTTCACCGCGCAGCTTACGGCGCTCTACATGCTCGCGTTGCATTTGGGCCGCGTGCGCGGAACCTTGTCTGTTGCGGACGGCAAGGCCTGGCTCGACCGACTTGTCCGGCTTCCGGTATTGGTCGAGCAGGTGCTCGGTCGCGAGGCAGAGATTATTGCGATTGCCAAACGGTATTATAAGAAGCGCAACTTCTTGTTTCTCGGTCGCGGCATCAACTATCCGATTGCGCTCGAAGGAGCCTTGAAGCTAAAAGAAGTGTCCTATATCCATGCTGAAGGCTATGCCGCGGGAGAGATGAAACACGGCCCGATCGCGCTCATCGATAAGGATATGCCGGTGGTCGTGTTGGCGCCGAAGGACCGGTTGTACGAGAAGACCGTGAGCAATCTGATGGAAGTGAAAGCCCGGCACGCACCGGTTATCGCGTTTGTGGCGGAAGGTGAGCGGGAGTTGGGGAAGATTGCCGATGCGGTGTTCACGATTCCCGATACCCACCCGCTGCTCTCGCCGATTTTGTTTACGATTCCGTTGCAACTGCTGGCGTATCATATCGCTGTGCTGCGTGGCGCAGATGTGGATCAGCCGAGAAACTTGGCCAAGAGCGTGACAGTGGAATAAATAGGATGTTGAAAATGGCTTCCAGCAGCGTTCTCGGCTCGTCGAAATCCTCAACGTACCCGGGAGGGTACGCCTCCGGTTTCAACTCGCCTGCGGCCTTGCTGGAAGACCATTTTGAACATCCTTGAAGAGAGGGAAGGAAAGAGAAACGTGGAGATAACGAAGCAAGAAGTTGAGAAGGTCGCGAAGTTGGCCCGGCTGGAATTGACGGATATTGAGAAGGCAGCGTTTGCGAAACAGTTGAGCCAGATTCTTACGCATGTAGAGACATTGAAACAATACGACACCATAGGCGTCGAGCCAACGGCTACGGTGCTGGGGCAAGTCAATGTGTTTCGTCCCGATGACGCGCGACGATCCCTGTCAGTCGATCGTGCGGTGGCTAATGCGCCGGAGTCGGCCGACGGGTTCTTTGTGGTTCCGAAAATTATTGAAGATCGACAACCCCTTTAGACGAGGTCCGAATGTTCAGGCAAATGTTGCGGTCGAAAATCCATCGGGCCACGGTGACGGAGTCCTGCCTCGACTACGAAGGCAGTCTGACGATCGACGAGGATTTGATGGACGCAGCAGGGATCCTACCCTATGAGGCGATCGTCTGTTCCAATCTGAATAACGGCGAGCGTTTCATGACCTATGCCGTGGCAGGCGAACGCGGCGCGGGCGAGATTATCCTCAATGGGCCGACGGCGCGAAAAGGCGCGGTCCGCGATCAGATTATCATCTTCTGCTACGAGTATTATTCAGATGAGGAAATCAAGCGGCATGCTCCCAAGATCATCCAAGTCGACGGGAAGAACAGAATTGTTACCGGGAAGACGAAACGCTGATGTCGATTCACAAGCTCTCGCTCTACGATCTTCATGAAAAGTTCACGGCCGGAGAAGTCACGGCTACAGAGATCGTGCGTGCCTATGGATTGCGGATCGGCCAGGTCGAGTCCAAAGTGAAGGCCTATATCACGCAGGCCAAAGATGCGGCGGTTGCGCAAGCCGGCGCGCTCGATACCTCCTTGAAAGGGTGGCGCAAGACATCGCCGATGATGGGCATGCCACTGGCGATCAAAGACAATATCTGTACTGAGGGCATGCTCACCACCTGCGCGTCCCGCATGCTCGGGAACTTCGTTCCGCCATACGATGCGACGGTGATTGCCAAGCTGCGCGCGCAGGGGTATCTGCTGCTTGGGAAGACAAATCTCGATGAATTTGCGATGGGCTCATCAACCGAGAACTCCGCCGTTGGACCCAGCCGCAATCCATGGAACTTGCAATGTGTGCCTGGTGGATCCAGCGGAGGGTCTGCAGCGGCTGTCGCAGCCGACGAATGTGCCGCGGCGTTGGGGTCCGATACCGGCGGATCGATCCGTCAGCCTGCGGCGTTCTGCGGGGTAGTGGGTCTCAAGCCGACCTATGGGCGGGTCTCGCGGTACGGGTTGATCGCCTTTGCTTCCTCGCTCGATCAAATCGGGCCGATTACAAAAGATGTGAGGGACGCCGCCTTTCTTCTTGGAGCCATTGCTGGCCACGATCCATTGGATTCGACATCTGCCGATGTTCCGGTGCCGGACTATCTGAAGGCGCTCAAGAAGAAGGATCTCAAAAGGCTGAAAGTAGGTGTGCCAGCTGAATTTTTTGCTGAGGGACTTGATGCAGAAGTCGAGCAGGCGGTGCGGGCTGCAATTGAAGAATTGAAAAGCTTGGGTGGGGAGATCAAGGAAATTCAGCTGCCGAGGACAGATGCGGCGGTCGCCATCTACTATGTGATTGCTACGGCCGAAGCCAGCTCAAACCTGGCCCGATATGACGGGGTGAAGTTCGGACTTCGTGCCAAAGAGACCAAAGACCTGCTCGAGTTGTATATGAAGACGCGGCAGGAAGGGTTCGGGCCTGAAGTGAAGCGCCGGATCATGCTAGGGACGTATGTTCTCAGTGCCGGGTATTATGATGCCTATTACGGCAAGGCGCAGGCGGTGCGAACCTTGGTTCGCCAGGACTTCGAGTCGGCATTTCGGGATGTCGATCTCATCGTGACGCCCGTGACACCCACGCCGGCTTTTAAGTTTGGAGCGAAGGGCGACAACCCGCTCCAGATGTACCTGTCGGATATTTTCACCATTTCGGCCAACCTCGCCGGTGTGCCGGCGATTTCGTTGCCCTGCGGATTCAGCCTGGACGGACTTCCCATCGGGTTGCAGTTGATCGGCCGTCCCTTTGAGGAAGAGACACTCTTGCGAGCGGCCTATGCCTACGAACAGAGCACACAATGGCGAGCGAAAAAACCGATGATACGGTAACTCGTAAGACGGCAAACGTGAAAGGTGGACGTAACAAGGTGAGAAAATGAGAGAAAGACTGGTTCGGCTCTTCCACGTTTTACGGTTCACGCTTCACGGTTCACGTGCGTTGGAGGCTTTATGACAATCGTCGAAATAGCTGCGACTCTTGTGGCTGTCGCGTTTGCGCTGCTGGTGGGTTACCTCGTGCCGGTGCTGATTCAAGTTCGCAAGACCGTGGCGGAGTCTGAACAGCTTCTGGCTAAAATGAACCACGACCTGCCGCCGTTGATCGGCGAACTTCGGGCGGTGAGTCACAATTTGAACGATCTGACTGAACAAGCTCGTGGGGGAGTCGAACATGCTGTCGCCCTCTTGCACGCGGTCGGGGAAGTGGGGGAATCGGTTCAGCATGTGCACGATGTTGTGAAGGGTTCGAGCGGATCAATGTTGACCAATGTGGCGAGTATGGTCGCGGGATTTAAGGCCGCAACCCAAGTCATGAAGGAACGGTTTCGAGAAGAAGGAGGGCATCACAATGGCGGATGATCGAGGTTCCTCATCAGCAGGGGTCTTGCTTGCATTCTTGAGTGGCGCGGCGTTAGGCGCGGTGGCAGCACTATTGCTGGCTCCGCAGACCGGACGCGAGTCGCGTGAGCAGTTGCGTGGGTATGCTCGTCGCGCAGAAGGTGATTTGCGCGATCTGGCAGGCCGCGCCGGCGAAACGTTAGAAGAAGTCGTGGGAGAGGGGAAGGAATTTGTGGACTCGAAGAAAGCGGTCCTACGCGAAGCGTTTGATGCCGGTCGTGAGGCGATGCGGCGCGAGCGTGACCGGTTGCATGAGGAAGACCGCGGCTAAACGATGATCTACGAAGTTGTCATTGGAGTGGAAGTGCATGCGCAACTGCGGACGAAGTCCAAGTTGTTTTGCGGCTGCGGGACGGTGTTCGGGCTCGCGGCCAATAGCCAGACCTGTCCGTTGTGTTTGGGGCTCCCCGGCTCGTTGCCGGTGCTCAACCAGGCAGCGGTGGAGATGGCGGTGCGTGCGGGGCTGGCTCTGAATTGCACGATAGCAGCGGACAATCTTTTTGCACGCAAGAACTACTTCTATCCGGATCTGCCCAAGGGCTACCAGATTTCGCAATACGAGGCGCCGATCTGTGAGCATGGCTGGATCGAGATTGCGTCGAGCGAAGGCAAACGGCGCGTCCGTATCCGTCGCGCCCATCTGGAAGAAGATGCGGGAAAGAGTGTCCATGTCGCCGGCGCCAACGGGAGCCGTGTCGATTTGAATCGGGCGGGAACGCCGCTGCTGGAAATCGTGACGGAGCCGGACCTGCGGTCGGCCGATGAAGTCGTGACCTATTTGAAGGGCCTCCGCGATGTGCTCATGTATCAAGATGTATGCGATGGTGACATGGAAAAGGGGAATTTCCGCTGCGAGCCAAATCTTTCATTACGTCCGTTGGGGCAGAAGGAGTTTGGGACGAAGGTTGAGTTGAAGAACATTAATTCCTTTAAGTTTGTCAAAGACGCCATGGAGTACGAGATTAAACGTCAGACGAAGGTTTTGAATGAAGGCGGCAAAATTCTGCAAGAAACGCGTCTCTGGAATACCGATCGGGGCGAAACAGCGGTCATGCGCTCGAAAGAGGAAGCCCACGACTACCGATATTTCCCTGACCCCGATCTCGTTCCGCTCAAGATCTCAAAAGAATGGATTGACCAAGTCAGAAGCAGTCTTGCGGAGCTACCAGCTGATCGAAGGAACAGATTGCAGCAAGAGTTTGGGTTTTCCGAATATTCAGCGGGCGTCTTAGCCTCCGATAAGAATGTCCTTGAATACTTCGAACAATGTGTGGCGGAGGCTGAGAAGTTAGGGTTCTCGAAGATGGAAGTGGGGAAGGAACTTGCCAACTGTATTACAGTAGACTTTCGAGGGCTCACTCGCCATGGAGTTACAGTTACGCCGCCCAATCCACTTCTCTTTGACGTAAATCCATATAGTGAAGGTATTTTAGAGCTCACTATAATTCCCGAAAAGAATCTTTTGGAATTAGTAGTCATGAAAATGAAGGGCGAAATCAGCGGGCCTATTTACAAGGCAGTGCTAGAGGAGATGATTAATACTCGCCGACCTGCCGCTGAAATCATTGATGCGAATGGCTTAAGGCAGGTTTCTGACGAAGGAACGATCGAAAAGATAATTGACGAGGTATTAGAAAAAAATCCCAATCAGGTCGCACAGTTCAAGGAAGGCAAGCAGCAGGTGCTTGGGTTCTTAGTCGGGCAGGTCATGAAGGCTTCTGGAGGAAAAGCAAATCCAGGGAAAGTGAATGAGTTATTGAAGAAGAAACTGGGGGAGGCTGTGAAGATTTGACTGGGGTCAGACAGGCTGCTCAAAAAGACGGCCAACGAGGCCGCAGGTGAGAGAAAGCCGGAGGCGTACCCTCTGGGGTACGTTGAGGATTTTGTCGAACCGAGAACGAAGTTGGAGGTCTTTTTCAGCAGCCGGAGAAGGGGGAGTATGAGCGCGATTCGCGAGATCAAGGGACGTCAGATTTTGGATTCACGGGGGAATCCGACGATTGAGGCGGAGGTCATGCTGGAGAGCGGGGCGCGTGGGCGGGCGGCGGTGCCGTCCGGGGCCTCAACCGGCGAGAAGGAAGCGATCGAATTGCGTGATGGCGACAAGAAGCGCTGGATGGGGAAAGGCGTCTCGAAGGCCGTGGCCAATATCAGCAAGCTGATCGCACCGGAGTTGTTAGGGAAGGAAGCGTTCGACCAAGTCGGCATCGATCAGACGATGATCGATTTGGATGGCACGAAAACGAAGGGCAAGCTCGGGGCCAACGCGATTCTTGGTGTGTCGCTGGCCGTGGCGAAGGCGGCGGCGGCTGAGACAGGCCAGCCGCTCTACCGATACCTTGGCGGGACGAATGCGCGGGTGCTGCCGGTGCCGCTCATGAACATCATCAACGGCGGAGCCCATGCTGACAATCGATTGGACTTGCAAGAGTTCATGATCATGCCGGTGGGGGCGGACAGCTTCAGCGAGGCATTCCGGATGGCGACGGAGGTGTTCCATACGTTGAAGGTGTTGTTGAAGAAGAAGGGCCTCAACACGGCGGTGGGCGATGAAGGTGGTTTTGCTCCGGATCTGCAATCGAATGAAGAGGCGCTCAGCCTGATCATCCAGGCGATCGAGGAGGCCGGCTACAAACCGGGGCGCGACATTGCCCTGGCCTTGGACTGTGCGGCCAGTGAACTCTATGAGAAGGGCCGGTACTTCCTTGAAGCCGAAAAGAACCCTGAACGCTCCTCCGAGGAGATGATCAGCTACTATGGGAAGCTTGTGGATCGATACCCGATTCTCTCCATCGAAGACGGGTTGAGCGAGTTGGATTGGAAGGGCTGGAAGCTGATGACGGAGAAGTTGGGCAAGCGGGTCCAATTGGTCGGCGACGATATCTTCGTGACCAATGTGGAAATCTTTGCCAAAGGAATCAAGGAAGGGATCGCGAATTCCATTCTGATCAAGCTCAACCAGATCGGCACGTTGACGGAAACGCTGGAGGCGATTGAGCTGGCGAAACGGTCCGGCTACACGGCGATCATCTCGCATCGATCCGGGGAAACGGAGGATACGACGATTGCGGACGTGGCGGTCGCGACCAATAGCGGACTCATCAAGACCGGGTCGCTGTCCAGAACGGATCGTGTGGCCAAGTATAATCAGTTGCTCCGGATCGAGGAAGAACTGGGTTCGAACGCAGTCTATCGGGGTCGTGAGGCGGTGCCGGGGCGATGCTGATGACGAGCGAGCAGCGATGATCATTAAACGGAATCGTGGACGGCAGTGGCTCGATTGGCAACGCCGCATGGTGACGGGCGCACACTATATTGGAGTCGCCGTGTGCCTGCTGCTGCTGATCGTCTTGGTCTTTGGCGACATGGGTCTGCCGCGCTACTTTTCTATGCGTGAGCAAGTCCAACGGCTGGATGTGGATCTTCAGGAGTTGCAACGGACGACCAGTACACTTCGAGGGGACATCGATCGTTTGGAGCACGATCCCGCGAAAATCGAACAGTTGGCGCGAGAGCAGCTCGGCTACGTTCGCAAAGGTGAGACGGTGTATCAATTGGTTCCATCACCATCGCAGGAGCGGCCCCGCCCGTAACGTCATGAAGTTTGGGACAGTCGCGATTATCGGACGACCGAATGTCGGCAAGTCGACATTGCTCAATCGACTGCTTGAGCAGAAGATTGCCATCGTTTCGGACAAACCGCAAACGACGAGAACGAGAATTCTGGGGGTCGTGCATGCACCAGGTGCGCAGATCGCCTTGCTCGATACGCCGGGGCTGCACAAGCCACAACATTTGCTCAATCGCCGTATGATCCGCACCACGGTCGACGTGCTGGAAGAGGCAGATATTTTGTACGTCTTGATGGACACGACGAGCTCCCCTGGTCCCGGCGATCTCTTGGTCCTCGACCATGTGAAAGGGGCAGTCAGGAAGCGTCCGCGCCCAGTCATTCTCGTATTGAACAAGGTGGATCTGGTTAATAAGCTTAAGTTGCTGCCGGTGATGGAAACCTATGCCAGGTTATTCGGTTGGACGGATGTGGTGCCGGTATCGGCTGAAACCGGCGATAATGTCGATCGATTGCTGTCCGTGACCGTGGCCCATCTTTCGGAAGGGGAGGCTGCCTATGATGCAGACACCGTCACCGATCAGTCCATGAGAACTTTGGCGGCCGAAATGATTCGCGAGAAGATTTTGCTTCAGACATATGAAGAAGTGCCCTATTCGGTTGCAGTAGAGATCGACGAGTTTGTCGAGGAGGGGAAGTTGGCCCGCATCAGCGCGACGGTGCTGGTTGAACGAGAGTCTCATAAGGCGATCGTGATCGGGAAGCACGGAGAGAGACTTAAGGCGGTCGGGACCGATGCGCGACGTGATCTGGAGCAGATCTTTGGGATGAAAGTGTTTCTGCAGCTGTGGGTGAAAGTGCGGGAGGCGTGGCGGGAAGATGAGCACGCCCTCACTGAGTTAGGCTATTAATAGGATTGTGATGCAGCCGATAGAGCGTGTGACAGAAACGAATCCGGTGGATCCGCGTCCTCGTCCAGGGGATAAAGATCTCCTCCGCGACGCGTCGCGCGACCAGGTGGACCGAGGCCGGACCAAATTCGACATCGTGCTGTTGTCGGTGCAACGGCTGTTGCACCGTGGTGCCATCACCAATCTTGCGAAGATGCTGGGCCGGATGCATCAGGCCGACGTGGCGCAAGTAATCATGCATCTGTCGTCTCCCAAAGAAAAGCGGGAAGTCTTCGAACTGGTACGAGGCGAGTCGAAGCGCGGCCAAGTGCTGAGCGAGCTCGACAGCGATAGTATCAATCAGGTGCTGGCAGACCTGCTGCACGCGGATATCGCCTGGCTGATCAAAGACCTCGGCCACGACGACGTGGCCTACCTCCTCGGGGTTCTGCCGGAAGAACGGGCCAAAGAGATTCTCGCGCTGATGCGGGCGGAGGACTCCACCGAAGTCGCCGACCTCCTGAAGTATCCGAAGGATACAGCCGGCGGCATCATGACGACGGAGTTCTTTGCGCTCCCGGAAGATGCGACGGCGCAAGACGCCATCCGACGTCTCCAGCTGGCGACGGATGCGGAAATGGTGTTCTATATCTATGTGACCGACAAGGATGAGCGCTTGGTC
>JACQEY010000191.1 GCA_016200355.1 Nitrospirota bacterium | reverse complement strand
GAGGGGCGAGCCCACCGGACAAAGGCTCGTCGCAGCTGCGGATCGGCGATTGCAACAGAAGTGTTCATGAATAATGCGGGCTAAGCTTGCTCATTCTGTTAGGCGTCATCACGAGGCTCTACATTGCTCATGAACTCTCTGGCTCGCCCACCCACATCGCTGTTGATGACGTGTGTCCTGCTCACCTACTGTCTGACCTTCATTCCCGGATGCATCGGTGACACTCATGATCCCACGCGCCAGGCCGAGCGAGACAGAATGGTGAGCGAGCAGATCATTTCCCGTGGCATCAAGGACCAGGCCGTGCTCGCCGCGATGCGTCGCATTCCCCGCCACAGGTTCGTCCCTGCCTACTACTCCGCGTTCGCTTACCACGATGGTCCTGTTCCGATCGGCCACGGTCAGACCATCTCGCAACCCTTTGTCGTCGCGCTCATGAGCGACGCGCTCGCATTGCAGGGCGCGAAGAAGGTGCTTGCGATTGGAACTGGGTCGGGATACCAGGCTGCAGTTCTGGCCGAGATTGTGCCCCATGTCTTCACCATCGAAATCGTCGAGCCCCTGGCGACAGAGGCTGCACAGACACTGACGGAACTTGGCTACCTCAACATCCACACGCGCGTCGGTGATGGCTATCAAGGCTGGCCGGAGGAAGCCCCCTTCGACGCCATCATCGTGACCGCCTCGTCCGAGCATGTGCCGCAACCGCTCCTCGATCAACTCGCCGTAGGAGGGCGCCTGATTGTCCCGGTCGGCAAAGCCTTCCAGGAGCTTCAGGAATTGGTCCTCTATCGCAGGACCAGGGACGGCTATGAACAGACGCGGCTCGCGCTGGTTCGCTTTGTTCCATTGATCCGCAAGGACCAATCCACCCAATCAGGTGAGCGGTAACCGATGGATTCGCCTCGCTCGGGACTTCCGCGCCGCATCGGAATCTTTACCGCCGGCTGTCTATTGGTCAGTAACGTCGTCGGGAGCGGCATCTTCACCACGACCGGATTTATGGCTCGCGATCTCGGCGATCCCTGGCTGATCCTGGCAATCTGGTTCTTCGGAGCCTTGCTGGCCCTCGCGGGAGCGCTGTCGTACAGCGAGTTAGGAACGGCTCTACCGGTCGCGGGAGGAGAATACGCCTACCTGCGCCGCGCCTATGGCCCACTTGTCGGATTTCTCAGCGGATGGACGTCGTTCACCGTCGGCTTCAGCGCCGCCATTGCGGCAGGGGCCATGAGCTTTGCCGCATACCTGGTTCAGATTGCTCCCTTCCACAGTGAAAACGGTTCCCTATCGACGGGGATTGCGTTAACGCTGATCTGGGTCGTCACGGGGTTTCATCTCGCCGGTGCAGGCTCCGGTGGATTCCTGCAACGGCTGCTGACCATTCTAAACATCGGAGCCATGCTGATCCTCGTCGTGGGAGCGCTGATGCTCGGGAAGGGAAACTGGAGCCACTTCAGTCTCTCTGCACCGGACATCACCCCCGGCTTTGGAACGACGATGGTCTCGCTGATTTTCGTCACTTACGCCTACTCGGGCTGGAATGCGGCAGCCTATGTGGCAGGAGAAATCGTCGATCCCGGACGCACCATCCCTCGGGCCATGATCGGCGGCACCCTCTTCGTGGGATTGCTGTACCTTGTCGTGAATGGGATCTATCTCTATGCACTGCCCGTCACTGAGCTGGGACAACCACCGATCCTCCCCGTGGCCAACAAGGTGGCCGCGGCCCTGCTGGGCTCAACAGGCACCCTCTTGGTGACAGCCCTTCTCTGCCTCTCGATCGCCGGAGCCGTGAGTGCGATGGTGTGGGCAGGACCCCGCGTGTACTATGCGATGGCGCAAGACGGCTTGATTCCATCCCTCTTCGCGAAAACCCCCGGCATGCAACAGGCGCCGATCAACGCTATCCTTCTGCAGAGCCTATGGGCCTCAGTCTTGATTCTCTCGGGAAGCTTCGAACGGCTGGTGATCTATAGCGGAACCGTACTCATGATCTTCAACGCCCTTGCGGTGGGAGCATTATTGATCCTGCGTCGGCAAGAGCCGACCCTTCCCCGCCCCTATCGCACCCCTCTCTACCCGTTTGTCCCGGCATTCTATCTTCTTGTATCAACCGTGATCGTTGGGGCCGCGCTCTATGAGCGTCCGGTGGAAGGAGGTCTGGGCATCGCGACCGTCTTAGCCGGAACGCCGCTATATCTACTCTGGCGCAGGCTGAGTGGCGGCAGCCACTCTTGAAGCGAGGCTGAGGTCGGGGCTACGGTTAAGCGAGGATCCGACTTGTTTCAATAAGCCTGAGCCTTCAAAAAAACTGGCGATGCCACAGAAAAGACTCCCGGTACATCGTCTATTTCTACACGATGTGAGCCAACTCCTCTATCCCTCTCCGGGCTTACCGTCGGTTCATCCCTTCCTCTTCGGATCAATGTGCTTCGTCCATTCATCCATCGTCGTGACCGGATGAATGCCACCGGTTTGTGTCGGAGCCAACGGCTCGAAAAACTCCAGCATGGATTGATAGTCTTTAGCCTGGACAGTGATGTAATAGGTATGTTCCGTGACTGCCACATAGGCGCTCAGGATCTTGATTCCTTTCTTTGCGGCGAGATCTCGTTTGGCCCAGAATTCATTGAGCATGGTGGCTCCTTCTTTACTTCTTCCCGGGCAATTCTCAGGTGTGTGAGTCCAATGGGCTACAAACAACATCCCGTCGCCGTCCGTCATGAGCCACCTCCATCTGTCCGGAATTGAGTATCTCCTCTTTCCCTCGACAGCAAGCGCTGTGCCTTTCCAACATCACAACTGATCAGGGAAGATATGTTGAGAAATCACCGTGAATGAAGGGAAGGAGAACAAGCGCGTATCAGAGGCGAATCATCGAGAGAGGAATGCTGCCACAGCGGCTAAATTCTTAAGTGGGCAAATGGCTACAATCAGGGTTGGGTCGGCATTGTTCGGATAAGAGTGGCCCTCTCCAATAACTTATCCAATCCTGCTGGCGGACGCTTTCAACAGCCCGCCGGCATGACTCCGACCGGAAACCTACTCCGGCTTGATCGACAGGAACACCGTGGCCTTCCCTCTCATGATCAACATGAGCACCCCTTGCTTGGGTGAGAGACCGTGAACAAGTCGTTCAAAATCCTCCACGGACCTAACCGACTTGCGGTTGATTTCTCGGATCACATCCCCCTCCCGCAGCCCGGCGCGATCAGCCGGACTCTCCGGCTCCACTCCGGAAACAGCCACGCCTCCTTCAATGTTCAGCCGGCGCAGGTCCTCCCGCACTAATGGCTCGACGGCCACGCCGGTCAAGGCATGGTCGCCCCGACCAGGAGCTAAGGATTTTCCTGAAAATTGCCCGACCTCCTTCGGTTGCTCACCGAGTGTCACCTTGATGTCGCGCTGGCGCTTGTCGCGAAGGATCGTCAACGTCGCCGTGGTCCCTGGCTCGCTTTCCGTTACCAGACTGCGCAGCTGCGTCGAGTCTTTCACGGAGACGTTGTTGAACGAGGTGATGACATCGCCTCGTTCCAGCCCCGCCTTCGCCGCCGGTCCGTCGGAGGCCACATCGCTCACCAGGGCGCCCTTAATCTCGGCCACACCGAATTCCTTGGCCAGATCTTCAGTCAAATCCTGAATCCCTACCCCCAGCCAGCCCCGAATCACTTTCCCGTGTTTGATGAGACTCTGCATGACCCCTTTGGCCATGTTGCTGGGAATGGCAAAGCCGATTCCCATATAGCCCCCACTCTGCGAAAAGATTGCCGTGTTGATACCGATTAACTCCCCTTTCAGATTCACGAGGGCCCCGCCGGAGTTGCCGGGGTTGATGGCAGCATCGGTCTGGATGAAATCCTCGTAGTCGACGATCCCCATGTGCACACGGCCCACGGCGCTGATGATGCCCATTGTCACCGTCTGGTTGAGCCCAAAGGGGTTACCGACCGCCAGCACCATTTCACCGACCTGGAGCCGACTGGAATCTCCCCAAGGAAGCGTCGGCAGTCCCTTTGCATCGATCTTGATGACCGCCACATCGGTTCTTGGGTCTGTCGCCACCACCTTTGCCGTGAACCGCCGGCTGTCGGCCAGCAACACCGTGACCTCCTCTGCCTCCGCGATCACATGATTGTTGGTCACGATATAGCCATCGGAGCTGACGAGCACCCCGGATCCGAGTCCCTCCTCCCGCCGCTCGGGAGGAAGCTGAAACCGGCGCTGGAACTCCTCCCCGAAAAATTTCCGGAAAAACGGATCGTCGAAGAACGGAGAGGGTGGCTGCTGCGTGCCGGCAACGACTTTGCGAGACGAGGAAATGTTGACCACTGCCGGCTGGGCGACTTTGGCCACCGAGATAAAGGCTTCGCTGGCAGGAATTGAGGTCGTGACAATTGGCTCAGCAACTGCGGTGCCAACCAACCACAATACCTGTAAGAGACACGAGAACCCCACAGCGGCAAACAGAGCATAGGCAGAGGAGCGCACAACAAGTTGCGTGGAGGCCGGATGCGGACTGTTCATCATGCGTCTTATGTTCATGTCGGGTGTCCTCCTATCTAGCAGGATGCTGACGGCCTCTTTCAGCATCCTGCCAAAGATCGCAGATCGTCACGGAGCGTTTCACAGTGGCTGCGCGTGAGGCCGCACCATTCTTCTCTCATAGCCAGTCCCAATGAGCCTTCTCTGCCCTTTCCCCCCACATTTCACTGAGCGGTATTTCTGTGATGAAGTAGGCCCCTGGGTCAAGTTGTGGAAGGGCGCGAGCGGCGGCGACCATGACCTGAGCCGTCAGAACAGTGTCGTCTAAGCGCGCTTCCAGCAGCAGATGATGGTGTCCAAGTCGTCCTGGTGGGCCTCGTCGATCAAGAACTACTCCCCGCCCTTCTTGTTCCAGTTCCGCGAGACTCTCCACGGGAAAGACCTGCATGTCTTCTCCGAGAAAGAGTGGGTCGGCACGGATGGCTTGAGTGATCTTGTCCTGATCTGCCACCTTCTCCAATTCGACATAGACATACCGTTGCAATCTCCCATCGGTAGCTCGCACCTCGGCGCACAGGGCATCCTTCACCCCGACCACGCTCCTGGCCATCGTGGTGTGGCGGAGACTGATGCCTGTGTGATGCCGCGTCTCCGTCGCTCCTCCCGGTGTCAGCAGGGCAAACCACGAACGGAACACCGACAGCGCGCCAGGATCCCAGCCCGCTCCCACGATGGCCGGCGCCCTATGATGGAAGGCTACCTTGTGGATTGCGTTCTTATGAGCATGAAGCGCTTCTCCATGCAACGTGGCGCAGTCCACGATCGGAATTCCATGCTGAAGAATCTGATACGCGGTCTCCATGACAACATTCGTCGGCACGCAGAGGAGCGCTGCGTCGACATCCCCCGCCTGACCGATGTGGGTGGTCACTGGAATGGATCGGAGTGTCTCCGGAAGCTTCCCACCCGCACTGGCCGCTCGACGCACGACGGCCGCCAGACTGAGATCGTGGCCCAGGGCGATGAGTTCCGCGCAGACCTGTCCTACCCTGCCGAACCCGACGACTGCGAGACGCAATGGCTTCACGGGTGACATCCTCTCCCTACTGCCAGACGAAAACCTCCGGCGCCGCCGTTGAACCGCCGGCGTCTGCATCCCCCCTCTCTCTGGGACAAGAACGGGAGTACGGGCCATCTCGCGGCGCGGACCTTACCAGAGACCAAAGCTCACATCCTTGAACGGGATCATTTCCCATTGCTCGCTTTCCACATCCAGGATGGCAATCTGGAGATCCGAAGGGAAAACTCTCATCCCTTTGGGCCGAACCCAGGTATCCGCTTTCAGAGATTTGAAGTACAAGTGGGGCCTGACCTGGGCATAGTCCCGTTCATGAAACAACTCAAGTAATCGCAATGCGTCGGGAAATGTCATCGTGCCCTCTTTCTGCGTTCCAGCCAACCTTGACAGTTCCTTCAATGAGCAATCGGAATGCCGGACACCGACGATTAACATTCCTTCTCCCTTTGCAGAGCAATCACGATGAGATTGGGTCATTCCGAGGGATTCACAGATCAGTAAGAAGGACGATGCATTCTAATCTCCGGGAATCCTGGCGACCTTTCGCCACAGCAGGGTTGCTGCACCTGTAGCGGATTTCTACAAACATCTGCAGTGGTCCCTTCGTTGGTCAATTTCAAGTCCAGGAATTTTCTACAAGTGGACGGCGGATCGATGTTCTAGTGGCATGGTCCCGTTCTTGCCATAGAGATCACCGTACCAGTCGTGAAACGCATTGGTTCGGGGTTCAGCGTATAGAAGGAAGGGCTTATGCTATGAGAAGGAAGTTTCGCTCGCTTTGTCTTGTTTTCGCCATTGGACTCGTGACCCTGACGGCCTCTCTTGCGACCGCCGCAGCAGAAACGATCCAGCGGACGGTTCGAGGGGTGGTGATGGCCGCAAACCCTGCCGTCGACCCTCAGACGATCGTCGTGAAAGTCATACTGCCCAATAAGGAAGAGTTGATTGTGGGGGCGCGTGTCCCAACTGACACCAAAATCACGCGGGGCACGCGAGCAACCAAATTGGCCGACCTTACGGCGGGAGAAACAGCCGAGATTACATACCTGAAATCGCCGGATGGTTTGATTGCACAATCCATTCACGTTCGATAACTAAGGAGCGCTCATGTCAAGCCGGTGCCACCTGTCCTCTCTCCGTGTCTGCCTCTGCCTGCTTGTTGTTGCGATGCTGTCCGGCTGCGCAAGCCGCAAGGTCGTCACGGCGGTAGAGGACCAGAGTTATGTGCAAGGGCCGACACCGCAAACCCAAGCGCCTCTGACAGAGGCAAAGGTCTACCCGCCGATTCCACCGCCTGTGGTGAAAGAAGCGCGGATCGCGGAGCAACCGATTGCCCCCGCCCCTCCGGCGCAGCAGCCGATGTCTCAAGCCAGACCGGTACCAGAACTCTCCGATATCTTTTTTGATTTCGACCGGTTTGTGATTCGCAATGATGCTCAATCCGTGCTGGAAACCAATGCCGGTGTTCTGAAGTCGCAATCCGGCGAGAAGATCCTGCTCGAAGGCCACTGCGACGAGCGGGGAACGAGTGCCTATAACCTGCTCTTGGGCGAACGTCGCGCGCAGGCAACAGCACAGTATCTCCGGGACCTCGGCATCCCCTCGTCACAGATACAGATCACGAGTTATGGCAAGGAACGCCCATTTTGCACGGAACACAGTGAAGCCTGTTGGCAGTCGAATCGACGGGCTCGCTTCAGCAGATAGTCAGCGAACGTGGCGAGAGGCCAGGCGGAGGAACGGTCCTCGAGAGGCCTCGAACATAAGGAGGGTCCTGTGAAGAGACGTCGGATGTCGCTCATGTGCTGGGTCAGTCTCATTGTCTTGGCTGGATGCGCCGGCACAGGCGAGGTTATTCCGCTCCAGATCCATCCCATCGTGACCGGATCTGAAGGAGTCGCAAAGCAGAGGGCCGCCGTTCGTGTGGCAGTGGGGTCGGTCGAAGACGGTCGAAGCCATAAGACCGGCCTTGGAGTTCGGACACATCTCTGGGGCGGTGTCAGCTATTTCGATGTCCCGGGAGGCAACCCCTCTGACGTGGTTGCCCAGGCTCTGACCGACTATCTGACCGCGAAGGGCTGGCAGGTGACTAAGAGAGGGGCCAGCGATGCTGGAGCCGATGTCGTCCTCACGGGGAAAATACTCGACTTATCAGTCCAGGCCAAGAGCCGGGTCGGCTTCACCGAGGTCACGACGAAGTCGAAGCTCGCATTACAGGCACAGAATGTCGCAGACGGGAGCACGATCCGCATGACCCTGAACGGGAATGGAGACGACGACGTCTTTTGGTTCGACCCGGAAGATGCCCAAGCGCTTGTGAATGACGTCTTGACCGACAGTTTTGGTAAGTTGCTCCAGGACACGAGGATTGAGAACAAATCGCTCCGGCTCACCAGCCCATAAGAAAGAATCCAGATCACCACAGCTCAAAGGAGGATTCCGATGAAAGTCCAAGATATCATGACCGGCGATGTGCAATGCTGCGGCCCAGACACGAATCTGGCTGCCGCAGCTAAAATGATGTGGGACAGCGACTGCGGGGCTCTCCCCGTCCTGAATGTTCAGGGCCAGGTGATGAGCATGATCACGGATCGCGACATCTGCATGGCAGCAACCACAAAGAATAAACCGGCGTCGGACATCACCGTCTGGGAAACAGTGTCCGGAAAGGCCCATACCTGCCAGCTGTCCGATGATGTCCATACAGCCCTGGACATTATGAAACGGGAAAAAGTCCGTCGGCTCCCGGTCGTGGATGAAGACGGCATACTCCAGGGCATCGTCGCCATGAACGATTTCGTCCTGCTCGCCGGAGAGGCAAAAGGGGGAAAGGCACCGGCTCTCTCTTACGAGGATGTCGTACGAACGATGAAGGCGATCAGCGCGCACCGGGCGCTGGTGGGAATCTAACAGGACAGTTCTGAGCGCTGAGTTCTGGCTTATTTGAAACCCAGAACTTCCAACTCAGCACTCAACACTTAGCCTTCTGAGGCGTCATGTATCGTCGCGTCATGGCCTTCGACTTCGACGGCACGCTCGCCGTCAACGGGACCGTGCCTGCCGAGGTTGAAACAGCCTTGGAACAATGTCGCGCAGGCGGCCATGTGCTGTTTTTGGTCACGGGTCGTCGCTTCGAGACCGTCGCCCTCGGCCATCTGGGAAGTCTGTTCGCAGGCATCGTCTGGGAAAACGGCGCAGTCCTGACCCATACGGCAAGTGGAGAGACCTATCTCCCGTTCGGCCAACTCGATGCACGATTGCTCAAGGCCATCGAAGGGGCGGGCATTCCGTTCGAGCGGGGGCTCGCCATTGCCGCCACCTGGACACCCCATGACCAGGCCCTTTGGGGAATCCTCAGCTCACACGGCGGCAGTACCTCGATCGAATACAATAAGAGCGCAGTCATGGTGCTCCCCCCAGGGGCAACGAAAGGGACCGGCCTTGAACGGCTTCTTGCCTTGTGCGGTCTCTCGCCCAGAAACCTCGCGGCGTTCGGTGATGCAGAAAACGATCTCTCAATGCTGACCTTGGCGGAGGTCTCTGTCGCAGTGGCTGACGCCGTCCCAGCCGTCATTGAAACATCCGACGTCCTCGCCACAGCCCCTGGCCCCCAAGGGGTTCTTGAAATTCTCAAACAGTATCCGCTCGGCGGGAAATTCCTCGATATCCCGCTCAAGCGCGAGCGACCGATCTTGCTCGGGCAGACTGAATCCGGCGCAACCATCAACATCCCCGCTGCAAAGCTAGCCGGACTTAATCTGGGAGTCTTCGGCAATTCCGCCACCGGCAAGTCATGGATGGTCGGCTTGATCGCGGAAGGACTCCATCATGAGGACTATCAGGTCCTCTTGCTTGACCCTGAAGGGGACTTTCGCGGGTTACGCGTCCTGCCTCGGTTTGTGTCGATCAGCGGTGACCGGGCAACTCTTCCCCCTCCGTCCGCCTTGATCTCGCTGCTCGATGAGGGAGGTGTTTCACTAGTCCTCGATCTGAGTCAGTACCCCATCAGCCTGCGGAGTCACTATCTTGCCGAACTGATTCGGGCCTTACGCCACCTGCGCGATCGCAAATTCCGCCCCCATTGGATCGTGCTGGATGAAGCGCAGGAGTTCTTGTTCGAAGGAAGCGAGATCACGGCGCTGCTCCGTCCTCTGCTGGAGACCGGCGGTTGGGCCTTCGTTTCTTATCGACCAGACCGCCTCAGCGAGTCGGTGCTCACCTCACTCCACCACCTGCTTTTAACCCGCCTCACGGACCGCCAGATCGGGGACTGTCTCCAAACCCACTGTGCCCTCTGTAGTTTAAAAGGTGCGCGCCTCGATCAGATCCCGATGGGCAGTGCCCTTCTCTGCGGAGGAGAAATCGTCCGCATGCGGCCGGCCATCAGACGCGTGCCCCACATCCGCCATCTTTATAAATATCTCGATGTGCCTCTGCCACCGGGGAAACGGTTCTCCTTCCGAACCGAGAAAGGCCACCTGGGGATAGAAGCAGCCAGTTTGTACGAATTGTCCCGCCTGATTCCGACCCTCCCGCTGGAGAGCCTCGAATACCACGATCGTCGAGAAGATTTTGTAAAATGGGCCGATTGGACGCTCGGCGACGGAGGGCTCGCTGCGCGTCTCCGAAAAGTGGCGAATCGCCGCTATCAGGGAGATGAACTCCGGGAGGCGCTCAATCAAGTCGTGTCAATGCATTACGAAGAGATCAGCCAGATGAGATAAGATCGGTTCCCCCGCCAATTCTTCAGCAAAAGCCCCGAGACACTCGCCGTGAATTTAAGAGCGCCCCCTCAAGATCTCTGTTCACCGCAAAAAGACACCGTCGATACTGTCGCCCTTTGCAACAATGAATTTGGGGGTGTTGGGGCACTTTGTCCGGAGGTCGGAAACGGACCATCGCTTTCATTTTCATTCCTGCGCCTTAAACCCGTGCGCTATCACTATTCTCTTGAGAGGGCTCTGCCACAGTCTGACGGCATGTCAATTGCTCCTTCGCGGCCATCAGGAAGAAGCTGAGCCTTTCAGCCACACACTCATGCGCGGCGACGTCGGTGTGAACCACGCTCACGCGCGCAACAAAGGAGGAGTCCCATGTCCGTCGCAAAGATCATCGAGTTAAGTGCCGAATCGCCGAAGAGTTTCGAAGATGCCATTCAGGACGGGATCAGCCGGGCATCCAAAACCATACACGGCATTAAATCGGCTTGGGTGAAGGAGCAACACGTGGTGGTCGACAACGGTAAGGTCGCCTTGTATCGCGTGGATCTGAAAGTCACGTTCGTGTTGGATTGACGAGATATGAGGATGGGCGAGCAAGACTGGCGGGACGGGGTCGCCAAGAGCACGGCCTACGCCTTTCCTCTGTGTCTTATCGCCCTTACGTACTCCCTCGCGTTCGGCTCACCGGGCCAGATCTTAGAGTCCCCCACCGAGGTGGTCCGCTCGACGCTCACCAAAGTCTTCCGCATCCTCGAAGATGAGACACTCAAAGATCCGGCCAAGCTCATCCCGCGCCGGCATATGCTGGAAGAAGTCATCGCTTCCCACTTCGACTACGCGGAAATGTCGAAGCGAGCACTCGCTGCCCACTGGGTTACACTCACGACCGGCGAGCGCGACGAATTCGTCGAACTTTTCAAGAGCTTTCTCTCCGACCGCTATGCCGAAAAAATCGAAAGCTATTCAGGAGAACAAGTATTCTATCTCTCCTAACGGATCGAGGAGAACTATGCGGAGGTGCGGACCGAGCTG
The DNA here is from genome assembly GCA_016200355.1 of Nitrospirota bacterium. Taxonomy (GTDB): domain Bacteria; phylum Nitrospirota; class Nitrospiria; order Nitrospirales; family Nitrospiraceae; genus Palsa-1315. The sequence continues at coordinate 15,155 of JACQEY010000191.1, read as the reverse complement.
CGGTCGAGCAAAGTCGCTATCCCGATGGATTACCGGCTGCACATGCAAGACGGGACGTGGCATGCCTACGACCTCATCGTGGACGGGGTCAGCCTGGTGAAGAATTACCGCAGTCAGTTCGAGAAGATCATCCGCTCATCGTCCTACCAGGAATTAGTCCGCCGGCTGCGCGAGCGCACCGTCGGCGAGGGCAAGAAAAAACAGGCCGTGCTCGCAACAGCGCCGTACAGCCTCGCCGCCTGATAGCCTCCGCCTCTCGTGCTCAGGTATGCGCAGAGCCCGATCCAGGGAATGGCTTGATCCCCGCGCGTCCAGCCAGCTCATGGAGTTTTTCGTGGACTGACTCGTTGTTATAGGACTGCACTTCGGAGAGCGCCATGCAATAGTCCGTCAGCGCCTCCAGCCAGACCTTCTGATTCTCGCAGGTCACAGGACCTTGTCGGGCCTCGTCGATCCTGAACGATGCCTCTTTGAGCCTGGCCGCTGCTTCAGCGAGATGTTTCGGCACCGACATAGGTTGCTCCTTTCTTGATTGCGGCACCTTCATAAAGGGGAAAGGCTCCCGCATCGTTCAGGTGATCAATCCCACCCCACATTCATCCCCGATCAGTTCCACTGCGACAATCGCATCCGGATCCTTGGAGTCGATGAGCGGCACGTCATCCGCAGTGGTATGTATCCAACGTTCCGGCTGCAACGGCTGCTTCCAGGTCTTCGATCGTCCTATTGGACAAGATCGAGGTGTCGTACTCCTGCACGACCTCGTGACCGGGACGAGCATCCTCGTCTCGCTGTTTGATCAGCAGCCACTGCCGCGGCTGGCCTTTCATGCGCACCAAGGTGAACCCACCCCGCAACCGTTGTCCGTGCAGGCGCACGTCCAATTTGCCCGCATGGAGCATCATCTCCAGCGTCTCGGAGCTCTGATTCGCGCCGAGTGGTTCCAACCATCCTGTATCCCACAGCAACACCGGACCTGCTCCATAATGACCTTCTTCGATCACCCCCTCGAACTCCGCATACCCGAGATTGTGATCCTCCACTTCCACGGCCAGCCGCTTGACCGATGGGTCCATAGAGGGGCCTTTGGGAATATCCCATGACTTGAGCAGGCCGCCGATTTCCAGACGGAAATCATAATGAAGGTGAGAGGCCTGATGCTTTTGGACAGTGAAGATCGGCCGCTTGAATCTCGACATATTCTCCTGTGTTCAGAGCTTGTACCCGAGCCGACGCAACAGCGCTTTCCGTTCCACGATATCTGCTTCCGCCTCGATCCCCTTTGGAGAAAATCCATCGACCAAGCCGAGAATCCCCCGCCCTTGCTCGGTCTCTGCCAGTATTACCTCCACCGGATTAGCCGTCGCACAGTAGATCAGGCAGACTTCCGGAACCTGTCGGATGGCAGGCAACACATTCACGGGATAACAATTCTTCAAGAGCACCAGAAAACTATGGCCCGCCCCGATCATCTTGGCATGGGTCCGCGCTAACTCAATCAGCTCCTGATCGGTACCGCTCCATCGCACCAAGCAAGGCTCTGAAGCTTCACAGAACGCCAGACCAAACTTGATGCCTGGCACAGCCGTAACTAGGGCCTCGTGGAGATCCTCGACCGTCTTGATGAAATGAGCCTGACCAAGAATGACTTGGACCGCCGGAGGACTCGGAATGTGAACTTTCACAGAGAGCAGACGGATGGACATCGCCCCCCCTTAAGTCGATAGAAGCATCAGCCATGCCATCGACGGAGAGAGAAGACAGTCGCTCGCCGTCCCACAGCAACGTCAGGATTTCTCACGACTCTGCGAGGATCTGATCGAGAAGGTGCGGATCTTGATGACTCCTGACATGATCCATCCCTGCCCTCTTACGCCACAGAGATTCAGTGTCCTGACCTGACGGAACAGCACCAACAATTGACCTCTCGCAAAATACGGTTATCTTGTAAGCGAGCGGAGGCCTCGGTGAGAGGAACATTCGAGGGAATCGAGGTCAAGCGTAGGGGTGGTGTGCAGGCCCGCCGGAGGGTGGGAAGCCTAAAGCTCCTCCAAGACCTCTACCATAAGACAAAAATCTCTCTGACCCGCCTCCGTTCCGCTTTTTTTATTATCTTCCTCGCGAACTCCCCCATTAATGTGGTGTTGTTTTTATGAGACCTATTCGTTGTGAGGTGCTGTGCGTGGAAAACTGCGCACGCTGTGGGGGATCGAGACAAATCGCTGAGAAGTAACCACCTCTCACAAACAAAACGACCCGCCCTTGTGTGGAACACCGGGACTGCCATCTGAACAGGGTGACATTCAGCAATCCTTCAGTCGCTCAAGGCCGATTGCCCCGCGCTTCTATCTTCTTCTGGGCTCCGTTTAAGGAGCCGTGCCCAACGGCACCAGCGATTGATAGCGCGTCCCTCGAACCATCACCCCCACTGAAGCAGTAGCAGTGCCCTTTGCACGCTGGCTGCACAAGAGCGGGTCAAACTCGAACCAGGCTGCTACCCTCTCTAAGCTCTCTCCACCTCCTTCGATTCTTACGTAACCATTCTCTCCTCGAAATCAACGAACCTGCAAAGACCGCGCACGAGAAGCCAGGCGAGGGGCACGAGGCGAGAGAATAGACATCGGCGAGTGCGGCAGAAACAATCGTGAGTAATATGGGCTAGTTCAACCGAGAACGGCCTGAACCGGCGAAGGCTTGTTCGGCTTCTTGTCGCGCTCCCCGATGTTGACGGTGAGCCAAAATCACCTGATCGACCCGTTCACCGCACGTCACACAATGCCATTCCCTCGTCCCAGTGTCAGCAGAGAACTCCGATACCATAAACCCGCCGCACCGATGGCAGCCATCGAGCGCCAGCGTCTTGCCTTGATTCGCTTTCGCCGTTACTGTTCCTTTCATACATTTCTCCTTCTTTGACTACATGAGAGGCAGCCGCCGTGAAAAGGATTCATCCCTCTTTGCATTCAGTATGATGCCCTCCAGGCACCCTTGAAACCGGGCGTCCCCTCTTCTTCGAGACGACAGGTGACCCCCCAGATTGGTTGTTTGATAATGCTGATTCGGCTTAAGTCAACCGGCGGGTACGGATCAAGCAAGAGACCTCTAAGTCGGGAACGACGAACGGCGTATCGTTGTTGCCGCTGTCCCAGAGCGGCACATCCACCTCACATGCCGCTTCCTTCCGCGATCGCCCTTCCTCAGTGGCCACAGCCATTGTCTCGCCTCATAAGCGCATGTCATTACTTCCAATACGCCTCACACGCAGGATCGGCTGCGGACCACTCACATTCGCATATTCTGTGTCTTGTATTACGGATATCAGAGGGCTACGATACGGCATATCCGCTAGCAATACCTACTTGCACCTTGGAGGTGTATCGTGAGCCTCAAAGAATCAGGGCAAGCCCCACAGCCACTTCCAATGAGCCAACTCTGCATCTGCACCCATAGTCGCCTGATCTCCGATAATGTCACAGAGGATGAACATCAGGCCGGCAAGGTGCGCTGTGTCGAATGTGGAGCCATCGTGCCGGATCCCTACCTCAAACGGGAAGGCAAGGAGACATAGCACCGGTTTCGCTCACCCCTTCAGGCCCCTCTGGCTTCTCTTCAATTTTCCGCCTGCAGCGTCGTGCCCGTTCACGCGATCCCTCTCCTCTTCGCTGAGGTATTTGGCAACAGTCCCCCGACTTGTCACTGACCCAAAACTCCCCAACCTGCTGAATGGTCTATCCCGCTCTCTCATGCTTTACGCCTGTAACTCCCTGTGTTACCGAACTTCTCCATCTACATCCAGCGACACCATCCTGTGGCACCGACAGTGCATCGTCATCTTTCCAGCAACTCATTCGTACCCCCAAAGGCAGCGCATGGCACAATCTACAACCGTGGAGGGTCAAGTCATCGACATCGTGCGCAGAGCCGATGCCTGTGACCTTGAAGAGATCACGCGTCAATGCACCAATCTGACGTGGAACCAAGTGTTTCTCGCTGTCGACCGCTTGAGCCGAAACGGCAAGGTCGTGCTCGTGCCCAAGGGCCTGGGCCTTTATACCGTAACTTTCCCGCATCGGCAGGAAGGTCGGTCGGATCGACTCTCACTCCCAGGAGGATATGGAGCAACGCCTCTCGACCTATTTGGGTCGCCCTGCTGTTCGGACCGAGGCCGGGAAGGAAGCGATGACCGTCGCCGAATGGTCGCCACTCGTCGACATTACAGAGGACGACAAGGAATATCTCATCAAAGCGGATCTGCCGGAAGTGAAGAAAGAAGATGTCAAGCTGACAGTCCAGGACGACGTGATGAGCATCTCGGGCGAGCGGAAGTATGAAAAAGAGGAAAAAGGGAAGAAGTACCACCGTGTTGAGCGGGCCTATGGGAGTTTTATGCGGAGTTTCACTTTGCCGGAAGATGCCGACGGCAGCAAGGTCAGTGCGGAGTACAAAGACGGTGTCTTGAAAGTACACCTGCCCAAGTCGGAGAAGGCGAAACCGAAATCGATCGAAGTGAAGGTCTCCTAAGGACGACCGAAGAAGCGCAGGATGCTCAAACAGGCCGTCCAGCAAGGCCGCAGGCGAGTCGAAGCCGGAGGCGTACCCTCAGGGGTACGTTGAGGATTTCGACGAGTCGAGAACGATGCTGGCGGACTGTTTCAGCATCCTGCTAAAGGAGGAGTATGATGTTCCGACATCCTCACTATCTGGAGGTTCCGTGGGACATTCATGGGCATCGCGCGACCACGGGACCTCATCGTCATCTGTGGTGGTTGATCGCGCTACTGGTCCTTCTGGCCATGTTTCTGATCGGCGTGGGAGTGACGAGCGGAATCATTTAGGAGGTTGAGTTCGAGGTCAAGGCTGAGCAGAGATTTGACTTGCAGAAGCTCAGCCTTAGCCTGAGCCGTTATGTTCATTCCACGCAGACGGGCTTTTTCAGCATCCGGCTAAGGACACAGGAGCAGCGCTCCATGTTATAGGAGTCAGACGCATCATGTTCCGCAATCGGGAAGAGGCTGGCCGGATGCTGGCCGATGAGCTGAGTCGATATCGCAACGATCCGACGGCATTGATTCTCGCTCTGCCTCGCGGTGGCGTCGCGGTGGGCTATCAGCTTAGCCTCGCCCTCCATGTGCCGCTCGATGTGTTTATTACACGGAAGATCGGTGCGCCTGGCAATCCCGAGTATGCCATTGGAGCGGTGGCCGAGACAGGATCGCTCTATCTGAATCAAGAGGCTGTCAGCTCTTTTGGCTTATCCCAGTATGAGCTGGACCGGTTGATCCACATCCAAGAGAAAGAGATCACCAGACGCAAGGACCTGTACCGGCAGGGACGGTCGCTCCCGCAACTCACGGGCCGCACCCTGCTCTTGGTTGACGACGGCATCGCCACAGGCTCGACGTTCATGGCCGCGGCACTCGCGATCCGAAGCTTGCAACCTCGCCGTCTAGTAGGGGTCATTCCGGTTGGACCCTCGTCAACGATCCGCGAAGTCCGAGCACATGTGGACGAGTTGGTGGTGCTCATGACACCGGATCCGTTCTACGCCGTGGGGAATTTCTTCACTGACTTCACGCAAGTCGAGGATCGCGACGTGATTCAGTATCTCAATCTGGCCGAGGAGGCGATGATCGAACGCGCGCCCTCGTCACCAGCCTCATAAGACATCCTGTCAGCCAAGGAGGGTACACCGTAACATGTCCACACATTCCAAGATCCCGTCAGGGTTGGGTGCTCGTAGAGACCAAACATATCAAGAGGACGAGCACGACACCTATAAACGGCAGGGGAAGCTCAAGGAGCCGACTGTCTGTCCAACGTGCGGGGCAGTCTTTCTGAAGGGGCGGTGGACTTGGGAGGCGAAACCGGCAGACGCGCACGAGACTCTCTGCCCAGCTTGTCACCGGATCCACGATAAATACCCCAAAGGCCTCGTTACGATCAAAGGGCCATTCAAAGATACCCAGCAGGAACAGCTGATCGGCGTCGTTAAAAACACGGAGGAGAAGGAGAGAAAAGAACACCCGCTCTCCCGGATCATGGCGATCGATTCATTGCCTGCGGGCTTGATTATTTCGACGACCGATACCCATCTGCCTCGGCGAATCGGTGACGCGCTGAAACATGCCTACCACGGGGAACTGGAGTTGCATTACGACCAAGATGAACAATTCGTGCGGGTCACATGGACCCGCTGAATCCTGATCTCAACCGTTGAGGAGAAGAATAATGTGGTCCTGTCCCACTCGATGGATACTTGTCGCTATGGCGGCTCTCAGCCTGATGACCGGAACGACGGGACAGGCGGCAACGTCTATTCCAGCGAGTGCGATCGTGGAGGTGGATCAGGCTACCGTCAATCAGATCTTAGATGTGTTTCACAAGGCTGAAGCAGCCATTGCTGTAAGGGATATTGACGGCGTCATGGCGCTCTATGCAACCCAGTACAACTATCATGGGTTGAAACATGCGGATATTCGAAAGATCTGGCTCAACCTGTTCGAGGAATACCAGAACATAGTTGAGGTGCATTTCTTTTCGAAGATCGCCAAGGTGGGATCGGGTTCCAACGCCATCCTTGAAATCACCTGCACGGGGATCTTATCAGGCCTCTCGAAGACCAGCGGCCTCCGCGTCCCGATCGACAGCTGGCACGAAGAAGTGCATTTTCTGACGCCGGAGGGCGGCGTCTGGCGCATTCGCGGAAATGCCGGTGAAACGCCACGGGTCTTGCCGTTCGGCACGGCGCCCCACCCGTTATTCTGAATGGGAGGCAGGCAATGAGAATCGTAGTCGGCGTGGACTGGTCGGACGAAGCCTTTGCTGCCGTGGAACAGGTCGGGCTACTCTACCGGCCGGACGATGTCGTGCTCGTCCATGGCGTAGATCTCGGCGTGCTCCAGTCTCCCATCGTGGCCGGGGCAGTCAATCTGCAAGGATACGACGACTTCCTCCAGGCCTTGATCGATGCCGGTCACCAGGCCGTTGAGCGCTGCCGCGCCCTGCTGCCGGCTGAGACTCCCTCCATCCGAACGATGTGCGAAATCCAGCACCCAACCGCCTTCATTCTCGACAGCGCCGCTGCGGTAAAGGCCGACCTCATCGCAATGGGCACGCACGATCACAGCCGGTTGTCAGAAATGTTTGCCGGCAGCATTTCGTACCGCATCCTGCTCCATGCTACGGTGCCGACCTTGATCGTGAAAGGAAAAGCTCGACCCGTCGCGCGTGTCCTCATGGCGGTGGAAAGCCGAGAGGACACGATTCGTCTGCATAGGTGGCTGACATCGCACCCCTTCAAGAACCCCGTCGCGGTCACCATCCTCTCGGTTGTTCCCTCGCTTGAGATGGTCAATGCGCGTTTGATGGTGGGACTCAAAAGCTGGTCCGAGGAAAGTACTCGGCATGCTGAACAGGTCGTGAACGACACGGCCCAGACATTGGCCGGCCCGCACTTCACGGTGTCTACCATGGTCCGCACGGGTGATCCTGTCATGACCGTGTGCGACGTTGGAAATAGCCACGACCTCATCGTGGTCGGCTCCCATGGGCGGAAGAGGCTCGATCGTTTCTTGCTGGGCAGTGTGTCACACGGGATCGTGCATCGGGCCAACACTTCCGTCCTTGTTGTCCGTTGAGAACAGATGACTGGCAGGATGCTGAAAAAGTCGCTTTTCTCACCCTCCCAACCCTGGGGCGCGGCTCGACTGAGCTCGCCGAAGTCCGAGACGCGCCTATTCCCATGCGTCGTTTTCGCCTCTCTCAGAGGCTCAACGTTGAGAAGGAATTTCTCGGAGGTAGGAAACACTCGATGGGCTTTTCCGTTCGCCAAGATCCATTGTGTAGAGACGAACGGTCCACACGAAGTGCGGTCTGTACCTCCTCGCCGCTTCGCTCGCTGCGGTCTTGCTGGACAGCCTTTTTGAGCATCCTGAGCAATTGTGGCATACGCGCCATTTCGTGAGATTCCAGCGGTGTTTCATGTATGAACCGAGTTTTCCGTAAACTGTTAGATGCCCGTGCCACCAACCAAGGAGAAGTTGACAGCATGAAAGCCCTTAGCGTGATCATTGCGGTGTACTTGGTCGTGTTGGGAAGTACCTGGGCTGCCGGGCAGACTGCCCGAGGAAATCCCAAGGAAGGGCAAGTGGTGTATGAAAAGAACTGCCTCCGCTGTCATGGGGCACAATTGGATGGGAAAGGCCCGGATAGCCAGGATTTGATCGTGCGGCCGGCCAGTCTTCGGTCCCTCATCACTCAATCCAAGAGTGATTGGGAATTGCTCGTGGCGATCTCGAATGGCGTGTTGTTCAGCCCGATGCACAGCTTTCGCGGCAAGCTGACAGATGAGCAAATGTTGGATGTGCTGTCTTACATCAGGGCTGTATCACCCCCAGACGTTGTCAGTTAAAACGGGGTTGTGTTCTTTCAGCGTACAGGCCTCAAGGGGGTTACTCGGCAACTCGGCGCGTCTATTTTTCTTCTCCTGTTCTTCTTTGGAACACCTGTCCCGGCTGGAGAACCAACTCCAGAGATAGAAGTTTTCGTTCGCGCCGGCTGCCCCCATTGCGAGGCTGCGAAAGCCTTCCTCAATGAACTCCAGCGAGAACGTCCAACTGTTCGAATCGCCATCTACGATGTTGCGGAAGACTCAACCGCACGGCAGCGACTCGCCACGCTGGCTGCTGAAAGAGGAATAGCCAACATTGGCGTCCCCACTTTTCTCATCGGCGCAGAGCTGATTGTCGGCTTCCTCTCAGCCGAAACGACTGGAATAGAAATCCGCGCCAGACTTGATCAGCGTGCGCAAGGCGCTGAACCGCCTGCGGCCATCGAGAACATCCAGACCAAATGGTTCGGCGAGCTTCGCGTCAGAGACCTCGGCCTGCCGCTGTTCACCGTCGTCATCGGACTCTTGGACGGGTTCAACCCCTGCTCGATGTGGGTGCTGCTATTCATGCTGTCATTATTAGCAGGCCTGGCCAATAGACCGAAGATGTTGCTGATTGCCGGGACATTCGTGGCCGTCGAGGGCATAGCGTACTTTGCGTTCATGGCAGCGTGGCTCAACGTGTTCTTGTTGATCGGCCTCTCCCGCATCACCGAACTGATCTTGGGAGGCATTGCCGGACTGGCCGGAGCGATCAACATCAAAGACTTTTTGGCATTCCAGCGTGGAATCTCTCTCAGCATCCCCGATGCGGCTAAACCAGGCCTGTACGCGAGGATGCGACGAATCATCCAGGCCGAGAACATCATCGCCACACTCCTAGGGACAGTGATGCTTGCCTTGCTGGTGCAAGCTGTCGAATTACTATGTACGGCCGGGCTGCCTGCTCTCTACACCCGAATTCTGACGATGCAACAGCTTGACCAGTGGGCCTACTACGGATACCTGGCTCTCTATAATATGGCCTACATGCTGGACGATGTTCTCGTGCTCGCAATAGGGGTCCTCACGATGAGCCACTATAGACTTCAGGAACGGGAAGGCCGATGGCTGAAACTGATCAGCGGCCTGGTGATGGCCGGCTTGGGTGCGGTCTTGCTTCTTCACCCCAAGTGGCTTATGTGATTCTTGCGCAGAGAGGAACAGTCCATTTAGCAGGATGCTGAAAAAGTCCACCAGCAGCGTTCTCGCATCGTTCAGACCCTCAACGTACCCCAGAGGGTACGCCTCGGGTCTTCACTCGCTGCGGCCTTGCTGGACGGCCTTTTTGAGCATCCTGCGGGAATGTTCTTTTGTTGTGCCGCTCGACTGAGCTCGTCGCAGGCACACGTACGGATTATCGAAGTTCTCGCGGACCAACATAGTTTTTCCGCAACCTGCTAGAAACGTTGCAATGTCTAGTTTTTCACAGAGATCTTCAGCTGATTCGCTGAAACCGTTTTTTCATCCTCGTTCCGTCGCGGTCATTGGTGCGTCGCGCAATAGAACACACATCGGTTACCGGCTGCTTGAATCCCTGCAGGAAAGCCGCTTCGCAGGTACGATCATCCCAGTCAATCCGCATGCGACCGAGATTGCAGGACTTCCAGTCTTTCCCTCGCTGAGAGCTGTTCCCGGCCCAGTCGATCTTGCCCTCATCGCTGTTCCTCCTGACGCAGTCCTCGATGTCATCGACGACTGCGCCGCGAAGCAGGTTTCGGCAGCCGTCCTCATCACGGCGGGATTTGCCGAAATAGGCAAAGCCGGAACACCGCTCGAACAGCAGCTCCGAGAAAAAGTCCGTCAGTACGGGATACGCCTGATCGGGCCGAATTGCTTCGGGCTCATGAACCTCGATCCCGCCGTTCGTCTGAACGCGACCTATACCCCCGCATTCCCGCCAACCGGTCGAGTGGCCTTCGCCTCGGAAAGCGGCGGGATCGGGCTCGCCGTGGTGACGGCAGCCAGCCGATTGAATCTCGGTCTCTCCAGCTTCGTCAGTGTCGGCAATCATGCAGACGTCACCGTCAACGATCTCCTGGAGTACTGGGAACAGGATCTGGCCACCGACATGATTTTGCTGTATCTCGAAACCATCGTCGATCCTCAACGGTTCAGACAGATCGTCGAGCGGGTGGAAAGAAAGAAACCCATTATCGTAATGAAGGCAGGCCGGACATCGTCCGGCCAATCTGCTGCCGGATCGCACACAGCGGCTCTCGCTACGAACGAGACGGCGGTTGACGCACTGTTCAAACAGTGTGGCGTGATCCGGGCAAAAAACTTAGAAGAGTTCCTGGCATTGGCCACCGGTCTATCTGCGCAGCCGCTCCCTGCCAGCCGCAAGGTCGGCATCCTGACAAATTCCGGCGGCCCTGGCGTCCTCTGCGCTGACAGTTGCGCGACGGAAAGACTCGCGGTGCCGGAATTGTCTAAGCAGGCACAATCCACACTCGCGGCTCTTCTTCCTCCCACAGCGGCGCTGAGAAATCCTGTCGATGTGATCGGCTTCGCGACCGAAGAGCAACATGCAAAGGCAGTTGAAACCATGCTGAAGGCGGACGAGATCGATGTCCTCATCATCCTGCACGTATCGGTCAGAGCGAAGGACAATGACCCGGTGGCAGCAGGAATCACCAGGGGAATCAGCGCAACTCGGCAAGCCACCGGACGGACCAAACCGGTCTACATCTGTTGGATGGCGGAAGGAGACTTGGAGCGGACATTTACCGTCGACGGAGAAACCATTCCCACCTACCCGCATCCCGAGATCCCAGCCCGCATCATCAGCCATGCTCTGGCCTATGAAGCCTGGCGGCGACAACCGACCGGGGAAGTACCGAGCAACCCTGATGTCAATCTGGCGAGGGTCAAATCGATTTGTGCCAAGGCGTTATCAGAGCGTGGAACTGGCTGGCTCACCACAGAAGAGACCCATGCCCTCCTCGCAGCGATGAAATTGCCGCTTGTCCAAGGGGCGGTAGCAACCAGCGCAGAGGACGCTGTGAAACTGGCCTGCAAGATTGGCTTTCCCGTGGCAGTGAAACTCGCGTCGCGTCAGATCGTTCACAAAACCGAAATTGGCGCGGTGCGGTTGAACCTCGCTGACGAGCAAGCAGCTCGATACGCGTTTGAAGCAATCAGGTCCAGACTCGCGCAGGATCACAAGATGGAGGCGATGGAAGGTGTGCTCGTTCAGCCTATGCTGTCAGGCGGCGTAGAAGTGATGGTCGGCATGACCCGCGATCCACTCTTCGGTCCCCTGCTGGCCTTCGGCCTCGGCGGCATTCACGTCGAAATCCTCGGCGACGTTCAGTTCCGGATCACTCCTCTCACAGACCGAGACGCCACCGAGATGGTGCAAGAGATTAAGGGCTATCGATTGCTGCAAGGCTACCGCGGCCAACCTGCAGCGGATGTGGAGGCCATCGAAGAGGTGCTGTTGCGGCTCTCTCGCCTAGTCGAAGAAATTCCCGAGATCAGCGAACTCGACCTGAATCCGATCTTCGCCCTGCCGCCAGGACAAGGCTGCAAGATCGTGGATGCCAGAATCCGTGTGGAAAAGAGTTCTCTGGTGGTTTAGGGAAGCTCTGTCAAGAGCTTTCAGGCGAGTGGTGTAACAATCACGCTCACCGCCGTGAGTGCAGCATGATTCAGATTTCATCTAAATAGTGCACAAGTAATTGCCGGAGGAACCCAACAAAACTATCTCTCCAAAGTCCAGCTTCACATTATCAATGACGGATTTCGCATACTCTACCAATATCATTCGATCGCCCTCTGTACGAAACGGCAGATAGTCATCGATAACGACGACAAGAACGTGATTCGGACCATAGACCTTGTCGCTTTTGTTGACGATTCGCTCTCGCACGATTTCTAAAGCGTGCCCGCGTGTCTCTTGGCGGTCTACAAATTCATTCTCCACGTCCACCTTTCGATGGCCAGATGCCTTCGTGCCAGATATTGAAATTCTCCCCGAACGGTTTACTGATCCGATTGCACTTAGAACCTCCAAGCGCAAGCTTTCATCGTAGCCATCTTTCGCATAGGTGATTTCCACATAAATCGAAGGGACGGATATGTCATCAAAATCGATTCTACCATCGTAGTTCTCATTATTAAGATTTGGCGTGCATTTTACGTCTTTTCTCAAGCCATACCGACGAAACGCAAAAAGACCTAGAGGGCGAATCTCCTCCCACAGTTTTTTCGGCAACGTCGCCCCTGAGCGAGCAAAACGCTTGCCTTCATCGGTTTCAGAAAGCGCTGACGCTTTCGAAACCACCCATTCGCAGAGCGCGCTTGGGGTTCTTGTGGATTCCATATCGACTTGCTGCAGAATAGTATCGACGCTACTCATTTAAAAATATACAACCTCTATATGCAGGCAGTCACGACAAGGTAGAAGATCCCCAAAATCAATAAACTCTTACATGCCCAGAGTTTGACCTGCATGACTGTTTAGGATCCATCTAAGGGGGCAGGTCCTATCCCCATATACGAATACCAAGATCGAACTACCCCGCTAAATCAAGCACCGAAACCTCACGTTCCACCGCCACGCTGACCTCCCGGCGGGCAGCTTCCAACTCATACCGCTGCTGAAGATTCATCCAGAACTCCGCTGTGGTGGAAAAGCAGCGTCCTAGCCGCAGCGCGGTGTCTGCCGTGATGCCGCGCCGCTCGTTGGCGATCTCATTGACACGCGCTGTGGTTACGCCAAGGCGTTGCGCAAGCGCGTTCGCGGACAGACCCAGCGGCTTCATGAATTCTTCACGAAGGATCTCACCTGGGTGGATAGGTGGCAGCAGTTTCTTACGCATGGCACTTCTCCTTTCCTCATTCCATCCAACGCTAACCAACTGCCCGTTTGCGAGTAGTCCTGGCTGCGCGACGAGTTAGAGCATGAGGTTGCGTCTCCACGTACGCGTCGAGAAGCCGACGAATCATGCGCTGGTACTGCGTATGGTGCCGAGATGCTTCGGCCTTGAAGAACTCGACACTCTTCTTGCTCAAAGCCAACGTGACTTTAACTCCCTCTTCTCGAAAGGCCAACTCGGACGGAGAAGGAAGAAAGTCTGGGACAACGCGAATCTCGCCTAGCGGCTCATCGGTGTATTTGATTTTCGCGCTCATAAATCGCCTTTCCTTTACGCCAATAGCCGGCGCCGATGATTCGAATGACTGAAGCCCGATAAGCGAACCGCACCGTCAAAATGCCACCATCGACTTCGCCAAAACAATAGAAACGGTCTTCCGACTGGCTATGAGTGAGATCCTTTGCTTAGCATATGGCAATATATTATGCCATACAGAAATATGTATGCTGATTAAGGATCAAGCCCCTTTATTTTCATTTGAGGGTTGAGGAGGAAGGGCCTTCAAATTTTCCCCACCTCTCTTTAGGGGAGTGGCCAGACTGTCCTTCACTGCGCGCATCGAGGGAGCACATTCTGATCGTGCGGCCTCGGCGAGCAAGAAGGATGGCCTGGCGGCTCCCCCGCCCTTCAGAGGCCGCGCGTTGCGCGAGCACAGAAGATCATCAGGCTCCATCCCCTCCTCTGCTCAGGGAGTAATGGATCAGTAGAGGTGTCGGTCTATCTCTTTGGCAAGCCCTCGCGTCGAAGGAGAGTGAGGTATGCCAGCGTGTCGGCGAGCTCCTGATCCGTCATCCTCGTATCCGGAAACATGCCTGTGCCCGGATGGCCTTCGCGAATGGCATGGGCACGCTGCTTGTCGGTTTTCAGATGCAGCGCCTTCGGATTGCGGAGGTCGACCGGTGGAGGATTGAGCTGCGCAATAAGCGCGGCGGTGTCGGCTGCGAGTTGCGGTCGCTTGTCTTTGTATCCATTGATGCCGTGGCAGTAGTGGCAGACCCCCTTCCCGTTGAAGACGACTCTGCCTCGCTCGGCATCGCCTGTCATCGTCGCATTCTTGGGCGACGGCGGAGAACCGGCCCAGGCATTCATCTCAGCCATATAGGTAAACTGGATCGCCAGTACGCACACTAGCAGGAAGCTGGAAGAGGCCGCCGCACGGAAAAGGTTCAGGTTAAGGTTGAGGCTAGGATGAAGAATGTCAGGTCTTCGCTTAACCTCGACCTCAGCCTGTTTCATACAGCTATCCTGCCTTTCAAATCGATCTCGGTCAGTGCTGTCCGCAACAGAGCTTGTGTCGTTCCTCTGGGATATTCTTCATGTTTTCAAAGACGGTTTCCCGCACCTTCGCACTGGTGACCCGATCGATGCCGGGATAGAGCACCCGTTCCTCCTTCATATTGTGGGAACCGAGTAAGTTCAACAACGCTTGTTCTTCTTGATCGCTGTCGGGATTCTGATCTATCACCTTCTGGTGTATGGCTTCGAGGTGCTGCCCAATCTGGCGATGCTCCGTCCGCATCACGGAAGTCGCTCCGCCTTCGGATATGCCGGTTTCCTTCTCCCACAATGGAAACAAGATATCTTCTTCCCACACGATATGGCGCTGCAAGCCGAACTTGAATTCTTTGAACGCTTCCTTGGCTTTGAGAAAATCAGACCGCTTCAACCTCTGAAAGGTCTTGAACAATTCATCCAATCGGTCATGGTCCTGTTCATAGAATGCGGTGATCGTCTTTTGTTCACTCATGATCTCTCCATATAATAAGAATATGGCTATCGCTTACCTGTAACGTTTCAGTCGAGATTACTGAGAGACTTGTACTTGTGAACCTGCCCCGGCACGA
>JACQEY010000190.1 GCA_016200355.1 Nitrospirota bacterium | reverse complement strand
CTCACGAAGCAGAGCCGCAACCACGGTGGTACCCATACCGGCATAGTCAGGCCTGCACCACGACTCGCGATGGATGGCATCGTTCGCTGCACGAATCGCGCTGCCAAGACGATTGGCTGGCGCCGACACCGTGGCATCGCAGGCGCCGATCAGCGGCAGGTCTGCGTGCCGGGCTGCTTCCACCAGATGCGCCTGAATCGCCTCGACTGCGAGGGTACTGGCAATTTCGCCGGCGTTGCCGCCGCCCATGCCGTCACAGACGACATAGAGGCCTAGCAGAGGGTCGGCCACAAAGCGATCCTCGTTATGGGACCGTTTGAGGCCCGTATCGGATTTGGCGCTATGCAATCGTTCAAGTGCCAGGCGACACCTCCCTTAGGCCGCGAGACTCTGCAGGCAGGCGCGGAGCTCGCTTGCGAATTCATCCGCGCGCCGATAGCGGTGAGGCAGCTCTTTTTGTAATGCGCGGTCCACGATCTCCTGCACCATTGGGGGAAGATCCGGTCGCAATGATTGAATGGCGGGATGCGGATGATGAGCGATGCTGAAGAGGACGGCCGACAGGTTGTCGGCCGTAAACGGCAGCTGTCCCGTGAGGAGTTCAAACAGCACGATGCCGAGTGAAAAAATGTCCGACCGGCCGTCCACTTTCTTGCCTGCGATTTGTTCCGGTGACATGTATGTCGGCGTGCCCATCACAATATTCGTTTGTGTCTTGCTGCTCGAGGCCATCTTCGCAATACCGAAATCCATGACTTTCACGACGCGTTCCTTCGTGAGCATGATGTTCGCCGGCTTGATGTCGCGATGGACGACACCTTGTTGATGGGCGTAGTCCAGGGCGTCCGCGACGGTAGCCACAGTCAGGAGGACCTCATCGACCGGCATCAAGTTGGGCTTCCTTGCCCACTGTTTCAGGGGTGTTCCTTCAATGAGTTCCATGGCGATATACCCTAGATGGTCTTCTTCTCCTGCATCATAGATGGTTACGATGTTGGGGTGGGAGAGACGCCCGGTGGATTCTGCTTCGCGGAAAAACCGTGCTTTGACCTCTTCCAGCTTGTCGTCGTTGTCGATCTGATCGAGTCGCATGGTCTTGATGGCCACGAAACGCTGGATCGTCGGATCTTTTCCCAGGTAGACCAGTCCCATTGCGCCGCGTCCGAGTTCTTTCAACACCTTGTAGCGCCCAAGCATGCCAGGCGTGTAGCTACTGATCGTTGTCGTGGCGACTGTACTTGTTGGGTCCGACGAATCCGCTGCTTCTTCTTGTCCTGAGTCCTCATCCTTGGAATGTGCCCGAGCCTCTTTGTGCCGTGTCTGTATGGGGGGCGCGAACGCTTCGCGTAGCGAACTCCGGTTCATAATCCAGGCTGCCGTGAGCCAGAGACCGGAACCAATGAGACCGATTGCATAGCCCCAGGCAAATCGAGAAGAACCCATCTGTTCGATCAGTGGCAGGCCCACGGTCCTCAATACTTTATTGGCGAAGAGCACGACGATGAGGGTTGTGAGCGGAAGGACGAGGTTGCGGAGAAAGCTTGATCCTCGGCCGTTGTCAGGGATTTTCAGAGAGGCAGTGAAGGCGAAGATCCAGAGGATGGCGAGCGCGAGGAGGTTGGCCACTAATCGAATGGCGTGAGGCCCACTAAACGGTAGATACGGGACCAAGACAGATTGGACCAATGCCAGGCTACTCAGCAAGGGGCCAGCCAAGAGCACAGCCACGATGGCAAATGTATAGGGAGCGACCCAAGTCCAGGATTTCGGCATAGAAATCTTTGAGAATGTCCGTGACCGTCTCAAAGTGTAGCGGATGGGATAGGAGAGTCAACGAATTGGGTGAAATAAGCGGCAGCGCACCCGGCACACGCAAAGCGTGGAAACCGACTGGTTGCTCTGGTTTGTCTGGTTTATCTGGTTGATTTGGTTCATCTGGTTAGTTTCATTCAACCAAATAAACAAGACAAACCAAACAAACCAAATAACGAGACAGACCAGATGGACCGATAAACCTCAAACGAGGAGGGCAGCTTTTTTGAGCGGCTCAAGCAGTCTCTCGGGAACTTTCAAATCACCTCGACCCGTACCGACTTCAATGTCCGGTTTGGTGATGCCGTGGAAATCGCTTCCACCGGTCACTAACATGTTCAGTCGTTTGGCCAGATCGAGATATTCCGTCGTCTGTCGCTTCGTGTGCGTACTGTAGTGGACTTCGATGCCGCCGAGGCCCTCAGCCTTCAATGTCGTCAGGAGTGTGTTCAGCCCTTCTCCGGTTACCTTGGCCCAGGTAGGATGGGCCAGCACAGCTACGCCACCGGCAGCTCTGATCCAGGCGATGGCATCCGACGGCTGGGGCAGTTCACGTGCCACATAAGCCGGGCGCCCTTCGGCTAAATACCGGTCAAAGGCATCTTTGGCAGACGTGACGTATTTCTTGTCCATCAAGAGCCGTGCAATATGCGGGCGGCCGACCGCATCCGTGCCGGCCAGAGCCCGTACCTCTTCATAGGTCACATCCAGCCCCAAGGAGCGTAGCCGTTCGATGATCTGTGGATTACGGGTATGCCGACTCTTGCGCAAGGAGGCAAAGCGTCGAATCAGTTCCGGGTCTTGCCAGTCTATGCAATAGCCAAGGATATGGAGTTCACTATTGCCATCGAAGGAGCTGATTTCCACGCCGGGGATGATTTCAATTCCCAACTCAGCTCCGGTTGCTATGGCTTCGGGAATGCCGGAGACAATGTCATGGTCTGTGATGGCCAGCGCCGTCACGTTTGCCTTGTGGGCGAGCCGTAGTACCTCAGCCGGCGAGAGGCTTCCATCGGAGTGGGTTGTATGGAGATGGAGATCGATGCGACTCATGCCGACTCGTGCGGCAGGCTGCTGGGGCCTGCTCGTTGGGCGACGAGCCGCGCAGTGAAGACAGAGCCTGGTCCATGGCTGCCGTCGTGTTCGCCTTCGTCGTACGACAGCACGCGGAGAGTGGACGTGAGCCTCAGCAATTCATTGTGCGCGAGGCAAAACTCCCATCGGCGTGGATGGTGATGCCGCAAGTAGTTGTCGATGATGAAGGTTTCGTAGATCAAGACTCCGTTTGGTTTCAGTGAATCAATGAGGGCAGGGAACAGTGCCCGATGGAGATAGAAGAACACGACGACCACATCGTATTTCTGCTTCGGAAATTCCGGTCGTTCCTCTGTCTTTCGTTCGAGGTCCACCGTTCGAACAGTGAGGGTGGGGAGGTTCCGTTGTTTTGCCGTGGCAGCGAGGTGAGCCATGGCCTGTTCATCCCGATCCATCGCATCGACCTGAAAACCGTGCGAGGCCAGATAGAGCGCATTACGTCCAGATCCGGCCGCAATGTCGAGCGCGCGGCCTTTGGGTAAGCGATGGAGCTGGAGCTGTTGCGCTAAAAATAACGAGGGAGCTTGATCCGTCTGTTGCGGCTGATGTGCCATGCGGCTCCGTTCCACCCTCACGCCAACCGATCCGGTCATGGGTGAGAGAGGAGGCGCCAACTTTCTGAGCCAGAGTGAGACCCTCGCAACAGGGAATTTCGTGAACAGCATCGCAAGGATCTGCTCCGAGAAAGTTTCCAGGAGCGCACAGTCCTGAGTTTCGCCCAGCTCGACGATCTGCTCAGCAACCTCTGCATAGTCCACGGTGTTCTTGATCTGGTCGGCAGCCTCGGTAGCGGTTCCTTCGCAGTCCAATTCCAAATCGATCGCCAGCGGCTGCGGGCGACGCCGTTCTGCCGGCATGACCCCGCAACGCCCTTGAAATTCCAACCGTTCGATCACCACACGATATGCCATGTCAACATTCTCAAGGATTGGATTTCCAGCTGTCAACCTATCGTTGGAGGGGGGTGGGTGCGTCCAGATGGCTCTTTTGCTCGCCGAACGCGCCCTGTGGAACGGGTGGGAACGTCGCTCGTGTGGTCCCGTGCCCCCCCTAGTATTGGAGGGAGCATCTGTAACCTCGCTCAACGGGCGCAGGTAGACCACTACGGATGCTATTCCTGTAGAGGCAAGCAAGCTCGGAGGGATCATTGAGAGGAACAGCCGTCGCCGGTATTTCGAACGTTAGAAGTAGGGGTGACCTGTCAGTGGTGATCAGACTATAGCGATCGTGCCTTCGGTGCTGAACCCTGTCTTCGAGACCGTCACTGGTGAGGGTCCGGCTTCCTTCAGCTTATCTCCCAGGCCGGACGACAGGAGCGTCTGTTGCAGGCCCTCGACAGTTTGGCCGAGGAGAAAGTCCAGCCCGAGGACAGCATAATGGAGGGGGTGGCCATGAGGCCCATCGATACGGAAGACATGCGCGCGGCTGGTGCCCTCTTCGAAATCGGCGATGTGGTGCTTGGGGAACTGTTGGCGTAGATAGAGGCGGATCACATCAAGGTTGGCTAGATTGCTCACGTGCGTCTTTCTGCCTTTAAAAGTCAGGAGGGTGAACTATCGCTAAGATCGAGCAACCGATTCCGAGTTTGTGCCTGTATGATCCCATTGCAGGCAGCTGCACCTATTTATTAAATGGATGAAAACCAATCTTAATATCTTCTCGGTCTTGCAAGCCCGTGAAGTACACAAGTACCGAGTCAAGCTTCTGCATCAGAATCGCTCGCTCGCACCATAGACCTTCGAGATAGGTCACGTCATTCGTCAGGCTGTTGCACGAAGCGACAAATCGTTTGAGGGCGTCTTGCGGGACCTTGAACTCTTGCAGATCAATGCTCAGCGACTTCTCCAGTTTCTCGATCGCAGTGTTGAATTCAATGACCCACCGCTCTTCAATCTGGGGGCGCTCCGGAACATTCGCCTTCATCGAGGTGATGGTGGCATAGGCTCTCAGAATCTGGTCATCGTCGCTCATGCCGGTTCCCCACGCGTACCCTATCACTCAGCTGTGAGCTGTCGCATAGCATAGCACGGTTGCCGGACCATGCTGGTGGAAGGCAAGTTTACTTGAAGGTCTGACGCTTGTTCAATCCTTATGTAAAGACCGTCGTTTGTGAAGCGTGAAGTGGATCACGCAAGCCAGGAAACACGATCGTTTGCGGACGACGAGAGGGGAGAGACGAACGATGAACCATCAGTCATGTCTGCTCCTAACTTTTGGACAGGTGCGAAGCCACGATGCCGCAAGCCTTGCCCACCCGTGAGACTTACCACCGCGTTCTGACAGGATATTGAGTGATGAGTGGATCTGGGGTCAGCAGCACACAGTCGTGCTCAATGGCTTGGCAGATCAGCATGCGATCAAACGGGTCTCGATGCAGCAAGGGAAGTTTGTGCAGATGAAGAACGGCTCGCTCGCTCAGTGGGAGCGCAGCGATCCCATGTTGCTCACGTTGTTCCATAATAAAGCGATCGATCGTGCCGGGGAGAGGCAACTTGCCCAGGGCATGCTTGACTGAAAGTTCCCAGACCGACACGGCGCTGAGGAAGACTTCGTTGGCAGGACTGGCAAAGATATGACTCGCCTCGGGCGACAAGTCCTTCGCACCCGCGACGATCCACAAAAACGTACAGGTATCGAGGAGGCACTTCACCCGTGGGTGCCCTCAAACGTGCGAAGCAGTTCTTCCGGAAGGGGTTCAAAGAAGGAGCGCGGAACAGTAAATTGCCCTTTGGCTAAACCGATAGGGCGGGGACGAACCGGAGCTTTTAACAGTGGTGTGATTTCCGCGACTGGCTGATTACGTTTGCACAATAGAATGCGGTCCCCCGCCTTAAGCTTCGCCAAGTACTTAGAGAGATGGGTTTTTGCCTCGTGAATGTTCAGCTTTATCATGGTTGCAGAGTAAACTAACTTGTAAACTTAGTCAAGGGACAAATTGTCGCCGAAGCGATAGATCAGCGAGCTTGCGGACCCCTGGGATTTCCCCACTGGTCAGGTCTTGATACAGGTCGCGCAGATGGGATTCCAAGTCTTCGAGCGACTGCCCCTGAGTGCAATAATCGGGATAGATAGCCGAGCCAGAGACCTTGGTCCTCCCAGAAGATGTATTTGGTCGATTCCATAGCCGTCATAATACTGTCACCCTGACCACTTGCCAATGCAAAGTACTTGGTGCCCTTCCCCGTTCCCTCAAAGACCGTCGTTCG
>JACQEY010000187.1 GCA_016200355.1 Nitrospirota bacterium | reverse complement strand
CTGTAAGCGTGGTGGCATCGGCCAGTGTGAAGGGGACGTCCAGGTATTTCGCGAGGGTCTGGGCCAACAGCGTTTTCCCTGTGCCGGTTGGTCCCAGCATGAGGATGTTGCCTTTCTGGAGTTGCACATCGTCGACGTCTTTGTCCTTGGTCGAGATTCGTTTGTAGTGGTTATGAACGGCCACGGAGAGAATTTTCTTGGCCCGTTCCTGTCCGACGACGTATTGATCCAAGTGGTGTTTGATTTCCACCGGCTTTTTAAGTTTCGAGGAAATATCTTCTTTGGCTTCTTCCCAATCCTCGGCGATGATGTCATTACAGAGGTTTACGCATTCGTCACAGATGTACACGGTGGGCCCGGCGATCAATTTGCGGACTTCATCGCGGCTCTTTCCACAGAACGAGCAACGGAGATGTCGATCCATCTTATCCGGCTTCGCCATGAGTCCTCCCCTGTTACTTGTCCTTAGCCGCGTCTTTTCCTGCGTCGCCACTGACAGCCTTGAGGAGCTTCGGTGGCCGTGTGATGACTTCATCGATGAGACCGTACCGCTTGGCTTCTTCTGCCGACATGAAGTAGTCCCGTTCAGTATCCAGGGATATCTTCTCCAGAGGCTGGCCAGTATGTTTGGCCATAATCTCATTGAGTCGTTCGCGGATTTTCAAGATCTCTCTGGCATGAATGTCGATTTCAGTGGCTTGCCCCTGAAACCCGCCCATGGGTTGGTGAATCATGACCCTCGCATTCGGCAGAGCGAATCGCTTCCCTTTGGTTCCGGCGGTGAGCAAGAAGGCCCCCATGCTGGCGGCTTGGCCCAGGCAGATGGTGTTGATCGGGGGTTTCACATACTGCATGGTGTCATAAATCCCCAATCCTGCCGTGACGCTTCCCCCGGGGGAATTGACGTAGAGATTGATGTCTTTTTCAGGGTCTTCTGCTTCGAGAAACAAGAGCTGGGCAATAATCAGGTTGGCAAAGATGTCGTCGATCGGCGCACCGAGGAAGATGATGCGGTCTTTCAGGAGCCGAGAATAAATGTCGTAGGCGCGTTCGCCTCGGTTAGTCGTTTCGATAACAATGGGAACTAGCATGCACGTCGTTCCTTTCATTTAGCAGGGCGCTGAAAAAGTCGCCCTTCTCACCCGCCCAACCCTGGTGCGCCAAGACGCACCTTTTCCCAAACTTCGTTCTCGCATCGTTCAGAGGCTCAATGTACCGAAGCGTACGCCTCACCTCTTCACTCGCTGCGGTCTTGCTGGACGGCCTTTTTGAGCATACCGCATGAGGTGCTCCTGTTATTCAAAGCAGACTGACCAATGAAACTGCGGTCAGCTCGCGCCGCTCGGCATTATCCCTGAATCACCGCATTGCGGTAAACGAAATCCAAGGCTTTATCCACCAAAATCCTGGTACGTAAATCGTCGATGGACTCTTGTCCTCCGGCCTTGATCATCTTGACGAGATCTGCAGCCGGCATTTTAAGCTCCGACGCCAGCCGCGCGATTTCGGCGTTGAAATTGTCCTGCGTGACTGTGAGCCCCTCTTTCTCGGCGATCGTTTCTAACACGAGGCTGACCTTCACACGGCGCGCCGCTTCGTCCCGATGTTCTTGGCGAAGGCTTGCGAGTTCCTCCGTGCCGGGCGATTCCTGGGTGCCCCCCTTCCGCTGTTGCTGCTGCACGTGCTGGCGGATGATGGCCTCCAACTCACGCTCTACTAGGGTTTCCGGGAGGTCGAAGTGGTGGGTGTCCATGAGCCGTTTAACGATCGTATCCTTATAGGTATCTTCAATCTCTCGCTTCAGCCCCTGCTCCATCCCCTCTCGCAGTTTGTCTTTGATTTCTTGGAGCGAGTTGTAGGGACCACAATCTTTCGCAAATTCATCGTCCAGGGCCGGCAGTTTCTTTTCCTTGACGGATTTGATCGTCAGCGTAAATACGACTGTCTTACCCGCAACGCGAGGATCGGGATGGCCGGTTGGGTACGGCTGGGAAATTTCGAGCGCGTCGCCTTCTTTCTTACCCCCGACATGTGGATCAATTTCCAAGCCCAAGACGGACGCGTGTGATCCAACCTTGTGGAGCTGACCTTCTTTCTTCGTCCCTTCCAGCGGTGCTCCATCGAGCGCACCTTGCACATCCAGCACAATATAGTCCCCGTCCACAATGGCGTGGCCAGGAGGTGTGGCTTCCAGGCGGGCCTGTTGTTCGCGCAAGACCTCAAGGCCTCGGTCAAGCTGTTCGTCGGTGACCGTGCGCTTGTCAGGCTTGAGCGAGATCGGACTCGGCGCCTTATAATCCCGCAACTCGATGTTCGGTCTGATCTCGACGGTCGCGGTAAACGTAAAGGGTTCGTTCTTCTTAATCTTCACTCGGTCCAACGGGGGAATTTCAACGTGGACCGGCACAATCCCCGCTTGGCGTACGGCCTTGTCGTAAAAGTCCGGCACGAGGCTTCGAATCACGTCCTCTTCCACGGTTTTGGCATAGCGTTTTTCCAGCAGGGCCAAGGGCACCTTACCAGGGCGAAACCCCGGGATATTGACCTGGCGGTTCAACTCACCATAAGCGCGGGCAAACCGTTGGGTGACTTCATCTGCCGGCACCTCAATCTTGAGGGCGCGTTTCATCGGTCCCAGTTCAGTCACTTCCATTTTCATAGCTGGTACGCACCCTTGTTCCTTGTAAGAAGTCTTGTGCTGACTGCCGAGCCATCGCCGGCTGCCCGGCCGTGATTTGTTTGGTGCGAGAGGGGGGACTTGAACCCCCACGGTTACCCACGAGATCCTAAGTCTCGCGCGTCTGCCAGTTCCGCCACTCTCGCAGAGTGGGGTATGCCGGAGCCAACTCCGGCATGATGAGCAAACAAACAAAAAAACAGTTTCCTGTGGGTATTTTGTACCGTCGGACGTATCCCACTGTCAACCCATACTCCTGCGGGGTGGAACGGTGTTCACTTACGTGCCGATGAGACGGTAAGTATCCATTTGTGACACAGCAGATCCTGCACCAGAAGGGAAAAGTACTCGGTTCAGGCTAGAAGGAGCCTGTGAGTAAAAGATGCGGGGCTGGACTGGCTCGGTGCCGAACCGAAGGGCTTTGCCTCACAACCGACGATCAAGGCGCAAACTGCAATCACAACGCATGCCGTCACATTTATTCCAACCACTCTCAATTTCACCCCCCCCCTACACCACCCCCATTGTACGCTTAGCTCAAACGGTCAAATACAGACACGCATCCTCGGAACATTCCAAGTCGGCAAATCCTCCATATGCCTTGGATTCAGCGGCATGTACAGCGCCTTCAACATCCTTGGCGGCGTCGCGTACCACTTTTAGACCGTTGTTTGGTTTGTTTGGTTTGTCTAGTTTATTTGGTTGAACCAGATAAACCAAATCAACCAGATGAACAAAACAGACCATCTAGGGATTGCTTCCCTCCCCTTCCATCTGCAACAGTTAACAGTCCCGCAAGGAGACCACGATGGCTCGTGCCGACCGATCCTCCTCGAAACCGCCAGATCCCGTTGCGGTCAATTCATCTGTACGATCAACGGTCGAGCGTGAGATCAAACTGGCGGTCGGTGACCACTTCCGTCTGCCCAAGCTCCCTGGCACCCCGCTTCCACGACTGCGGCTGACCTCGACCTACTACGACACCTCTCAGTATGACCTGGCCCACGCTGGGATCACCCTGCGCCATCGAGTCGAGCGCGGGAAACAGGTCTGGCAACTGAAACTCGCTCTGATGAAGGACCGGCAGGAAATTGAGCTGGACGATCGCCGGTCTGCTCCACCAACACTTTTTCGTGATCTGCTTTTCCTCCATCTCGAGCAGCGGCAGCTCATGCCTGTGGCGACCTTGCGAGTCTGGCGGACGGGCGTCCGCGTGCGAATGGACAATGTCCCTGTCGCAGACGTCACGCTCGACCACGTATCCGTCATGAAGGACGGAGCGGTCCTTCAGCGCTTTCGCGAACTCGAAATCGAACAGGTAAACGGGAAGGACAGCGCACTGCCAGACCTCGAATGGCAGCTCCGTCGAGCGGGAGCCGAAGATCATGACGGACGCCCCAAGCTAATTCGCGCGCTTTCCTTGGTGGCTCCCAGTCCTGAGCCACAGCCGGCATCGGATGCGCCGGTGATGGATCATGTGAAGTCGGCCCTGGCACGTCATGTCCGATGGTTGATTGCGCATGATCCCGGCACCAGGCTCGGAAAGGAACCTGAAAGCCTGCACCAAATGCGCGTGGCCACGAGACAGTTGCGCGCTGTTCTGCGCGCTGCCCGGCCCCTGCTCGCTCCTGAATGGGCAGATTCGTTGCGGGACGAGTTGCGCTGGCTCGGCCAAGTGCTGGGACCGGCCCGCGACCTCGATGTCCAAATCGCCTATTTCCGTGAAGAATCTATCGCGCTGGATGCACGAGATCGCCGGCCTCTGACACAGTTCATTGCCCACCTGGAAGCCCAGCGAAACAATGTCCAGGAGGTTCTGTTGAACGAGTTGAAGAGCGAGCGGTATCTTGACCTCATCAGGCGGCTCCGGCAAGCGCCGCATGATCCGACCGTCGTCGAATCCACCGTGACGTTGCGCGACCTTGCCAAGCAGGAGTTCACAAAGTTGCGAAACGCGATTCGCCATGCTGGTGACTCACCGAACAATGCCAAAATCCACAAGACCAGGATCAGGACCAAACGGGCCCGCTATGCCGCCGAACTCGCTGAACCAACGGTCGGCAAACCGGCTACGCGCTTCATCAACAAAGCCTGCGCCGTACAGGATGTCTTAGGCATACACCAAGACGCCATTCAAGCTGAGGCGCACATCCGGACGTTCCTCAAGCAATCGACCAGCGCACGGGCCGCATTTGTCGCCGGACGCATGGTAGAACGCCAGCGCCAGCGTCGAGAGAGGGCCGGGGAAAATATGCAGCGGCTCTTGCGTGGGCTCTTAAAGCGAGGCGAGAAAGCTTGGGGATAGAAGTGAGTCGTTGAAAATAATCACTCCGCAGACGGGCATGTATCGATTGACTATAGCTTGTAGATCCATGGCGGGAATTATCCCGCGGGTCAGACAAGAGCGGGCGAGACGGTCATTTCATCAGTTCTTCGACGCGATTTTTGAGCACGAAAAAAACCTTGTCGAACGCCGCGTCTATTTCGCTATCTGATCCAGTGGCTTTGGCCGGATCAGGCGTACTCCAATGCAGCTTCTTGGGGCTGCCTGGAAAGAGTGGACAGGTTTCGCCCGCCGCCTGATCGCATACCGTGATCACCAGATCAAAGGACTGTGCCGCATACTCATCCCATGACTTGCTGCGTGGCCGACCGGGATCCAGGCCATGCCGTTGTAACGTCTCGATGGATTTCGGGTGAACATATCCCGCCGGAACACTTCCGGCGCTCCAGGCCCGATACCGGTCATGGCCGAGATTATTGATCAGCGCTTCCGCCATCACGGAGCGGCAGGAATTACCCGTGCATACCACCAGCACTTTATGCGGAGCCGGTTTCATCAGCTGCAACACCCGGCGGTTTTTTCAGACGCTTCACAGCACTCAGGCGTTCCCATCGTGTCTGGCGTACAACACGCCGTTTCAGCCTGATCGGGATGGCTGGAAAACAGCTGGACATCCTCCATCGTCCGGTAGGCTTCCCACGGAATCCCGGCGGGATCCTGTATCCACGACTTTTCCGACCGGGCGTAACAGCAGACCGTCTCGCCTTCCTCCACCACAGCCATGTCTCCAGCCTTGAGGCGTTCGCGCAACTCTGTCAGTTCGCTCTCTTCCTCGACCTGAATGCCAAGGTGGTCCATGCCTTTATTCGCCCGTGTGGAGATCGCGAAGTTCACGCGGGGATCTTCCAGCAACCATTTGGCATAGTCAGATTTCGTTTTGACCGGCTCCGCGCCGAACAGGGCACTGTAAAATCGGATGGATTCGTCGAGTTTCTCGACCCCAACATGGATGTGAAATCGTTTCATGATATGTCCTCCTATGGTTCGCAACAGTGTGACAGTTCGATGATCGAGCATTTCCGCTTTTTGTCGTCGCGGATGCTGGCAAATTCAACACGGCAGCAGTCCTTGACCATGTAGCGGATCAACCCTGAAAAAAACTCAAAATTGGCACTGTAGATAACCGACCTCCCGTCCCGTCTCGACACGACGAGACCCGCATGGCTCATATGCGACAGATGGAACGACAGCGTATTGTGAGGAATATGCAAGGCTTCGCTCAGTGCACCGGCAGGCGCACCGGGCTCGCCATATTCGACCAGCAACCGAAACACTCGCAGTCGAGTATCCTGCGACAGCGAATCGAAGGCGGCGAGCGCTTCCTTAATGTCCATGTGTCTAGAATACTAGACATATTATAAATTGTCAATCGGAAACATTCTCGACCTTCACCGATATTAACCGGGAATCTTATCAATCTTGTTGGCGAGTCGCGCGGAAACGCCTATGAATAATGCGGGAGAGGGCAGGACATTACCGAACTATGGTGGATTTCATCAAACTATCTGCCTGTGGGGGCGAGAACCCCTGGTATCCTCTATGGCGTTCGGCAAGTTCCAGCACAGAAAACGGCTGACCATCCACCATTTCAGGTACCGTAAAAATTTGCCTGAGCTGGCCACCTCGCGCGCCGACGATCTGACCGGTAAAGACCACCCCTTGTGCTTTCAACCGTTCAATCGCCCGCTCGATATCTTCCACTCGCACCGCCACATGATGGAACACCTGATCGCCAAATTTATTGACCCAACCAGGGATGATGCTCGTGCGGCCCCGATCGTCGGGATAGGCTTGATCCACGAAGAGCGCTGGGTATCCAATCTTCCGATAGACCTTCGCGTACCAGTCTTCATACTCGATCGTTTCACTGTACCCATACCCGAGCCTCGTAAATTCCTCCGCACGCTGATCGATATTCAATGTCCGCAGCGTCAGATGGTCTGCAACCGGGTAGAAGCCGACTCCCGCCTTGTCCAACGAATCCCGCAGCACCTTGGCTGCCCGATTGCCTGAAACGTACTTCGCGATCATCCTCTCGATGAGCCCATCCAACTCTGTAGCGTGATCCATGCTGGTAACTCCTTTTCCAGGTATCCCGGTCTTCGTCAAACGTCATTCGTGGCCTTGTCCCTACGGTTGACGAGAGACCCGTGACGCCCTCACTCTCCAAATTTGATGCCCTGGGCCAACGGCAAATCGTGACCCCAGTTGATCGTGTTCGTCTGTCGCCGCAGATAGGCTTTCCAAGCATCCGAGCCGGCTTCGCGTCCTCCACCGGTTTCCTTTTCTCCTCCAAAGGCGCCGCCGATTTCCGCTCCTGACGTCCCGATGTTCACATTGGCGATTCCGCAGTCGCTGCCGATAGTGGATGTGAACCGCTCGCTGCTCCTCACGTCGGACGTAAAAATTGCGGAAGATAAACCTTGAGGCACCGCATTCTGTAACGCGATGGCGTCGTCAAGCTCTTCGAAGGGCATGACATAGAGAATCGGCGCAAAGGTTTCGCGCTGGACAATGGGCCAATGGTTCTCCGCTTTCACGATGGCCGGTTCCACGAAATAGCCCGCCTGATCCAGTACCTGCCCACCGTAGAGAACTTTCCCTCCCGCCTGCTTTACCTCTTCGATGGCACTCCGATAGGCCTCGACCGCAGCTCGATCAATCAGCGGACCCAGAAGCACGCCTGGATCCAATGGATTACCAATGCGTATCTGTCTATATGCCGAGATCAGCTTCGTGACCACTTCATCGTAACGAGACTCGTGGACGAACAGCCGTCTAGTCGTCGTGCACCGTTGGCCGGCTGTGCCGACCGCACCGAACACGATGGCGCGAATCGCCAGGGAAAGGTCTGCCGTCTGGTCCACGATGATCGCATTGTTCCCGCTCAGTTCCAACAGCGTCCGCCCCAGCCGTTGCGCGACGGTCGCGGCCACAGCTCGACCAACCGATACGGACCCTGTAAACGAGATCAACGGCAATCGGCGATCCCGAACCAGCGTCTCCGCGATGGTCTTTTCAGAAGTCACAATGAGAGAGAAGATCCCTCGATAGCCCTGTTGCTCCATCACTCGGTTGCAGAGGTGCTGCACCGCGATCGCGCACAGCGGCGCTTTCGGCGAAGGCTTCCACACCACCGTATCTCCGGCAATTGCAGCCAGGAAGGCATTCCAGGCCCAGACTGCTACGGGAAAATTGAAGGCGGTAATCACGCCGACCGGCCCGAGCGGATGCCATTGCTCCGACATCCGATGCTGCGGCCGCTCGGAATGCATCGTCGTTCCATACAACATGCGCGACTGGCCCACGGCAAAGTCCGCCATGTCGATCATTTCCTGAACTTCGCCGTCCCCCTCTGCTTTGATCTTGCCGACTTCGAGCGACACCAGCGAGCCGAGCAGGTCCTTGTGTTCCCGCAACGATGCGCCGAGCAACCGGACGAGTTCACCTCGCTTGGGAGCCGGAATGAGCCGCCATTGCTGAAATGCTGTCATGGATTCCCGCACGATGTGATCATAGTCATCGGCTGAACAGGCACGAATCTGCGCAATCATCTCGCCGGTCGCCGGATTCACGGAATCCAGCAGCGATGCGTTCTCGCCAGAGGCCCACCAATGGGTCCCAGTGCTGCCGCCCGCGTTGATGGCGCTCAAGCCCAATCCCTTGAGGATTTCCGCGATGGACATCATCGGTAGCAAGCTCCAAACCGATTCTTGAGCACGTCTTGTAACGGAAACGATTCCTGCGTGATGAATCCCCTGTATCGTTCGGGCGCCGCCAGCACGAGATCGGCTACGGCACAGAAGCTCGAGGCGGTCGTCACTTGAATGGCGGACCAGAGTTTCCCTTTAATGCAAAGGGGATAGATCTTCTTTACATAGTTCTCCTCGAACAAGGCGCCTTTCCTCATCCCCATGACGGAGGTATAAATCAGCACGACATCTTGCAGTGTCTGGGGAACGGCCCGTTCGAGAATTCGTTTGAGCGTCTCACGGTCCTCGTTCAACTTGAGATCTTTCATCAAGAGGTGAATTTTCTCGCAATGGCCCGGATACCGTAGCGTCTTGTAGTTCATGGTCCGAACTTTTCCTGCATAGGTATCGGCCAATGTTCCCAATCCTCCGGACGTGTTGAACGCTTCGTAGAGAAGTCCATCTACCTCGATCGTCTCATACCCTTCGAGAGGCAGGAGGGACACCTTCTCCCCCCCCTCAATTCCGTAACAGATGTTGCCGTACTCGTTGATCAGCCCATCGGTAGACCAGGTGAGCGAGTACTTGAGGGCGTTACTGGGATGGACCGGCAAGGCTCCGACCCGCATTTTGACCGTATCCACCGTATCAAAATGGGTGATCAAGTCATGCGCCGCAATACTGATGAAACCGGGAGCCAGACCGCATTGCGGCACAAAGGCTTGCGGTGAGTCGAGGCTCAGAACTTTGACCTGATTGGTGACCTCGACATCCTCCGTCAGGTCGAAATAGTGAAGCCGATGTTCCCGAGCCAATCCGGCTACAGCGGGGTTGCAGAAATAGGGGAGGCTCGATAGGACCGCATCGAATCGATATGCCGTCATGTATGCGCTGATAGTTTCATGATGTCGGACATCGAAGTGCAGAGGTGTCACGCGCGCGAGGCCGAGATCCTCGACAAACCGCTTGGGGGCGTCGAGGTTGATGTCACCAAGACAGACCTCGTAGTCCCCGCTTTCTGACAAGAGACAGGCGACCAGGGATCCGATTTTTCCAGCGCCCAAGACAAGTACACGATGCATGGTAGACCTCATGTGCAGTCAGTATACTCCTGCTCTAGGTTGCCAATGAAGAACATCTTGTTTTCAGCACCGTTAGCTGGAGGCGGCACGCGTTGAAAGCCGAAAAAAATCTTTCATGGAGCATGAACCGTCCGCCTCGGCAAGAGGGATTACGACCAGGCCACACCGAAAACAGTCTAGTCACTCTGACAAGGGAAGACCATTGATGGGCAGGACTCCTGAATGGAATAATAGTATAACTCATTGATTTTTAATGGGGTGCTAGCCGTGAAGCGAGAGAAGAGTTTGTGATACGCTAACGCACTATCAGGAGCAGCGGATATGTTGCGAATGCCCTCTCGAGTCGTGCTTCCGTTCGGCTATCGGATCTCCATCCGTCAACTTTCCGATACCGACATGGACCGTCGGGATCCGAATGCCGACGGAATCTGGGACGACGCCACGAAGACCATCTATCTTCGCAAGCGCTTGCCTGTGACCAGACGGCGCTACATTCTCGCCCACGAACTTGGCCATGCCTGGCTCGACTGGCAGCACCGACATCTTGATAACGGCAAAGCCAAAACCTAATCGGATGCTGAAAAAGTCCTCCAGCTTCGTTCTCCCCTCGAAAGCATCCTCAACGTAGCCCAGGGCTACGCCTCCGGTGCTTTCATCGGCTGCGGCCTTGCTGGACGAACTTTTTGAGCATCCTGCAGGACCATGTCCCTTTGCCCCAGACATGCTGGCCATTGAATTTTCACCAGCCCAACATAATTTTTCTACAGCCCGGTAGCAGCTCCGCTAGCTGATCTTTGCTCCGGCAAGTTTCAATATCACAGCCCACTCAGCTTCCGTCACCGGCTGGACCGAGAGGCGAGAGCCTTTTTGCAACAAGACCATGCCCTTCAGTTTTGGTTCCTGCCTTAGTCGATCAAGCGGCAGACCGGTCTTGAATGTCTGACGATACCGGATGTTCACCATATCCCACCGCGGAGCAGAGGGAACACTGGCTGGATCATAGTGGTGGGACGTCTTGTCGAACTGCGTCTGATCGGGATAGGCTGTCCGCACAACTTCCGCAATCCCCACCACAGCCGGCGGCTCGGCATTGCTATGGTAAAAAAGCACATGGTCGCCGACGGCCATCGCGCGCATAAAGTTGCGCGCCTGATAGTTCCGCACCCCATCCCAACAGGTCGTCTGCTTGGGAGATTGCGCGAGATCGTCGATCGAAAATACACGTGGTTCCGATTTCATCAGCCAATAGCGGCGCCCTTGTGCCATCGCATCACCTCTTCCTGCTTGGTCATTTGCCTGACTCCATGTATGCTATCAGCGATGCTCACTGTTCGATTGAGGTCTGCCGATGGAACTCACTCCATTCTTCTTCGGTTTGTATAAGTTCGTCAAGTACGCTCTCTACCCGCTGACGTGGGTCGTGCTACTCCTTGGCGTAGCGACGGTCTTGGCCCTCTTGCCATTCTCGCCCAAACGCCTGCGGTGGGTGCGCCAACTCCTTATGTCTTCCCTCCTTCTCCTCGTGGCGCTATCCAGTCCGTTGATCGCCACTCCGCTGATTGGTTCGCTCGAATCCTGGTACCGCATCCCACAGTTGACACCGACCGATCGCTTTGATGCCATCGTTGTATTGGGGGGAGGCATCAATGCGAAAGGCTCGCTTCGACCAACCACCGAGCCATCTTCTTATTCCAGAAATCGAACCACCTGCGGCGTGGACCTCTACCAGCAAGGCTATGCTCCGACCTTGGTACTGACAGGGGGAGACGGGCAAGTCTTCGGCACGGGCCCCCAAGAAGCAGTCGAAATGAAACGATGGGCGGTTCGCCTCGGCGTTCCTGAGTCCGCCACAAAGATCGATACGGAGGCCCGAAACACCTACGAGAACGCGACGGGGAGCAAACGATTACTCGGACCCGCATCAATTCTACTCGTGAGTTCAGCCAGCCATCTGCCACGCGCCGTCCCGGTGTTCACGAAGCAGGGCTTCCGCGTCACGCCGGTTCCCTGCGACTATACTTCACAGAACCTGCCGCGAGAGAGCTGGGATGACATCGACCCGTTTGATGTCTTGCCGAGGGATATCGAGCTACAGCACACCAGGGAAACCGTGGTGGAAGTAGCAGGCATGGTGATTTATTGGCTGGCAGGGAAGCTCTAGCAGGAGCCTTCGATCACAGCGAGCAGCGCGCGATAGGTCAGCTCGCGAACCCTGGCCTTTGACGATGGTTGGTCGCTGCTGTTTAAATCCAACCAAACACGTTCCTTCACCTGGGCACCGGCGTCGTTGCAGATCCCCCACATCTGGTGGAGAAGTCCGTCAGGCAGTCCAACTTGCAGCCCTTCGGACTCGATGCGATCGTCTAGAATGGCCAACAAATCGGACAGTGCCTGATCCGACCGATAGGGCGTAGGGGAAAAGCCAAGGGAGGCATGGGCCGCCGTCTCCTGCTTCGCCTGCTCGACCAGATCCCGCATGTACTCTTTGAGCAAGCCTACCACATGACCGGACAATGCCATGCCATTCTCCTTTGCCCACATTATGCGGCTATATCAGAGTGGGAACAAGAACCGACACGCGTCCGAAACAGGCAAGGTTCGAAGTCCGACTTTCGAGTCGCGCCACCCTCGCTTGTCTCGCAAGTCCTGCCTCCTTTATGATGCCGACAAAACAGCAGAACGAGGCGAAGTGTTGTGATGGTCGAACGCTTTTAGGTGGCGCTAAATACCCCGGCCGGACGGCTGACCACGGCCATTGATGTGCCGACGCAACTCATCCCCATCACGGCGATTGTCCCAGTCACGCGCCGCCTGGGGGATGAAGCCGCACAACTGGAAGTCCAGCAGGCCATCGAAGCAGGCCAGACGATTTCCTGCCGGATAGGCTGTGCAGCCTGTTGTCGCATGCTGGTTCCGCTTTCCGCGCCGGAAGCGTTTGCGTTGCGCGAGTATGTCGAACAGCTGCCGACGGATCGACGAACCCATCTGCTGAGCCGCCTCAGCGACAGGAAGGAGAGCCTGAAGCGAGCGGGTCTGTGGGATCGGCTCAACGATGTTGCAGAGGCCAACAGATCAGTGCCGGACGAAGAACTCGATCCGATCAACCAGTCCTACTATGCACTGAGAATCCCCTGTCCCTATTTAGAGGACGAAATGTGTTCAATTTACGAGTCACGACCAGCCGCTTGCCGGGAACTCCTCGTCACTTCGCCGGCGGAACTGTGCCAGGATCTGGCGCACAATCCGGTTACCCCCCTCCCGGTCTCGATGCGAATCAGTTCCATCCTGGGACTGGTCTGGGGAACCTTGACCAGTTCTCCCCCTCGACTCATCCCACTCCCGATGGCCTTAGAGTGGGCCGAACGACATGTGGAAGAGTCCAGACGGACCTGGTCCGGCTCGTCTCTCTTGGACCAGGTCCTCGATAACATGTGGCGGTTTCTAAGCCAGGCATTTCAGAGGCAGTGATGAGTGATCACTCATCACTGACCCCAAAGGAGAAACGCGAATGCACAAACCCGTGATCGTCTGTTTGGATCTCGAAGGAGTGTTGGTGCCGGAGATTTGGATCAACGTCGCGCTCAAGACCGGCATCGACGAACTAAAAATTACCACCCGCGAGATGCCGGATTACGATGCCTTGATGACACGGCGCCTGGCCATTCTGGATCAGCACAAACTCACCATTCACGATATCCAGCGTGTCATCGACAAAATGGATCCGCTGGAAGGCGCTGTGGATTTTGTCGCCTGGCTCCGCGAACGATGCCAGGTGATTATCTTGTCCGATACGTTCTATCAGTTCGCCCAACCGCTGATGCGCCAGCTAGGATTCCCAACGCTCTTTTGCAACCAGCTAGCGATCGATCAAGCCGGCCGCATCGTCAATTACCACATGCGGATGCCGAATCAGAAGAAACACTCGGTAGCGGCACTGAAGTCCCTCAATTTTCACGTCCTGGCCGCCGGCGATGCCTACAACGATACCGCCATGCTAGGAGAAGCCCACTCGGGGTTCTTCTTCTGTCCGCCGGATCACCTTCCCAAGGAGTTCCCACAATTTCCGGTAACGAAGACCTACGCGGAGCTGCAAACGCGCTTCGCACAGGCGGGGAATTTCAAATAGCTGTCAGCTATATATCTCCATTCACCACCGCCAGCACGCGCCGGCCATAACGTTCTGCCTTCAGAGCGCCGATGCCGGGAATCTCCAACAGGGCAGCGGGCGTCACGGGCTTGTGGCCGGCAATGGCCTTCAACGTCTTGTCGTGAAATATCAGAAAGGCCGAGACGCCCTCTTCCTCGGCAAGCTCCGTGCGAAGTTGCCGAAGCCGTTCAAAGAGCTGTGGGTCTGCCGGCGATGTTCGCAGGACAACTGCGGGCACGGCCTTTTCACGGAACGGCTTTGTGACCGGTAAATCAGGTTGCAGCTTTTCTGCCTGCCTCAATACCACTGCACCGATCCCTTGCAGGATCTCCCGTCCCCTGCGCGTCACATCGAGAGTGGGATACTCCGTGCCTTCGACTTGAAGATAGCCTGAGTCGATCAGATCCTTCACTAAGCCAGTCATAGACAGCTTCGAATGTGCGCGGCACATTCCGTATGTCGGGCAGTCTTCCGCGCCATAAGCCTGCATGGCTTTCGAACGACTCCCGCGAAGAATCTCGACAATTCGACTCACGCCAAACCGACCCCTGCACCAGGACACGGTCTCCAAGATGGCCTTCGCGGAAACGGCATCATCATGGGAGACCTCCCTGCTTGGCTGCCGCACCGGAGCGACGCAACGGTCACAAAGGCCGCAAGGACCTAAGGCCAGCTCGGCTTCATCGCTGAAATACTCAAGAATTGCGAGCTGTCGGCAGGTTTGCACCGACACATACCCGAGCATTTCTTGGAGTAGAGTCTTCATCCGCTTCGCGCGTTCAGCGCCTTCGGGATCTTGCGACGCTTGCTGAATGAAATATTCCTGTGTGGCTAGATCCCGCTCATGAAACAGCAACCAGCAGGCAGCGGGTCGTCCGTCGCGACCGGCCCGCCCGACCTCTTGGTAATAGGCCTCCACACTTCCCGGAATGTCGAAATGGACGACCAGCCGGACATCCGACTTATCGATGCCCATGCCGAAAGCATTCGTTGCAGCCAGAATCCTCGTAGTCCCTCTCCGAAAGTCGTCATGCACAAGCCGCCGCTCCTCATCCGCGAGACCGGCATGGTAGTAGCCGACCGACTGGTGGGACTGTTCAAGACATTCCGCGACCTCCTCTACCGCCCGGCGCGTGGCGCAATAGATCAGGATCGTGCCCTTGTCCGCCTCACGAACCAACCGCTCCAAGGCAGCCAGTTTCTCCTGGCGGGACTGGCAGAGTCGAACAGACAAGGAGAGATTGGCCCGACGGAAACCCGCCACCAATTTGAGGGGATCGCGGAGTGACAACCGGTTGCACAGATCCGTCTGCACACGGGCCGTAGCGGTAGCGGTCAGAGCTAAGCAAGGAGGATTCGTGAGTTCCTGGCGAAGGCGGCCGATTTTGAGATAGTCGGGTCTGAAATCGTGGCCCCACTGGGAAATGCAGTGCGCTTCGTCGACCACCAGCAGTGAAACCCACAGAGTCCGCAAGAGCTGGAGAAACCCTTCATGTTGCATCCGCTCCGGTGCCAGATAGAGCAATTGAAGCCGTTTCTGGTTGAGATCTTGGATCACGCGGTGCTTTTCAGAACCCGTGAGGCCCGAGTGAAACGCTGCTGCGCTGATCTTTCGCTGCCGTAAGCTGGCCACCTGATCTTGCATGAGCGCGATGAGAGGAGAAATGACTAGTGTTAACCCGGGCAAGAGAGTCGCAGGCAATTGGTAGCAGAGAGACTTGCCCTGCCCGGTCGGCATAACTGTCATCGCATCGCGCCCAGCCAACACGGCGCGGATGACCTCTTCCTGGCCAGGCCGGAACTTCGCAAACCCGAACTGTTCGCTGAGCTGTCGAGTCAGATCATCCACGGTGAGGTTAATCAGAAAGAAGGATAGTGGTGAAGCGCGAAAGTCCGCAGAGTATAGACGACTGACTTCCTGCGGGCAAGTCGGATGAGTCAACAGTTCGCAGGATGCTCAAAAAGGCCGTCCAGCAAGGCCGCA
Organism: Nitrospirota bacterium; assembly: GCA_016200355.1. GTDB lineage: Bacteria > Nitrospirota > Nitrospiria > Nitrospirales > Nitrospiraceae > Palsa-1315. Next base: position 22,543 of record JACQEY010000187.1, on the reverse strand, counting down.
GCGAGCGAAGAGGCGAGGCGTACGCTTCGGTACGTTGAGCCTCTGAGCGATGCGAGAACGCCGCTGGCGGACTTTTTCAGCATCCTGCTAGAAATTCATCCAGAGCTGGAGATACGCCCAGTCTTGATCGGTGCTGGTACCAAGGTTCTCCGCGATATATCCGCCGGCGAACATGTGGCCATAAACCGCCTGCAGGGACAACTTGCCGTCCATAAACATGTGCGTCCAAGCAAAGTCTATTTCGTCTCCGACGTGTCGCTTGGTGTTGTTCCTCTTTGAAAAAACATAGACGCCCTGCGTGGCACGATACCAGTTGTCCTTCGTATTGGCCAAGTTGAAGTTGGTGTACCAAATTTCAATATGGTCATCCTTGCTTGGACGGAATTGAAAATTCACCGAAGGCATCATCATGTTCTTCCAGCCTTGGACATCCATATAGCCCATGTGAAGGTGGTTGGTCGGGTACATGTTCTCAAACGTATTGGCAGTTTTACAATCTGTGCCACCGCCGATCGTGCAATTTGCCCGGCCATCGCCCGAGGCATAATCGAAGTTGAAAGCGAGTCGCGGCTTCCAGGCCCACTCATAATGCGTATATCCGATCCAGTTTCTGGTCGCCCAGGCACTGATGTGGAGGTACTTTTGGTTTCCATAACCTGCGCCATTGGGCCCACCGGTGTCGCCCATTTGGCCGAACTGGTAGAGCGCTTCGCTTACCGCGTCGAAGTTGCCCTTGCGCATCTCGATCCGGCCTCCGACGTTATGACGGGTCTGGTTCGAATGCCTCGGCGTCCCGAGACCCTGGCCCCGGTTGTCCAGAGAATTGTACCGGTTGGAGTAGAGGAAGTAGTAGGGCTCGATGATGAATCCCGGCACCGACTTGATCTGGTTGTAGAAAATATAAACGTCGGAATCTTGGTTTGCATTGCCGTTATTGACGGTGCTTGGGCCGATGTTCGGGTCGCGAGCGCCGACCGACAATGCTTGTCCGAGATCGGATTCAGAGGTCCGAAACCAACCGGCGTAGGTATCCCAGGCCTTGGTGCTGTATTGCAACATCACACCGTCATGGGAAATTCCTGTATTGGACCAGTCGAAGGCGCCGAACAGAGACTGGTTGCCTAACACCACATATTGCCGACCGGCCTTCACGCTCAGGCCTTGAAACCCGGCGAAGTTCCGAACCAACATGTAGGCAGCACGGACCCCCAATGTGTTGCAGTTACCCCCGCCATTCTGTGTCGCACAGCCGTTATGGTTCCTCGCATCGTCTTGGATGCCCTCTCTACCATTGGCCCCGTTTCCGCCCCAGGTCCTCGAATCTTGGAGTTCCATGTAGAAATTCAGGTCTGGCGAGAGGTCGTACCCAATACCCAACCGTGTCAACTGTTGGGAATAGAAGTCGTTTTGTTTGCCAGGAGTACCATTCGGGGTGGTGCCGGGGTTAGGGTCGTTACAAGCTCCGTTCCCGATGATAGTGCTGCCGAAACAGACACCGTTCCGCATGATCGGTCGGACACGGAGATCGGCTCGTATCCAGAACTTCTGGAGATCGAAATTCCTTCCGATCTTCGGATCATAGAGTTCATACTCTTCCTTCTGCGGAATCGCGCGCGGAACGACTGCGAGGTGGGTGATTCTTTCGCCTTCCGGCACTTCAAACGCAGCTTGCGCTGGGATCGTTACGAATGACATCCCCACTGCCATCACGGCTGCACTGAAGAAAGCGGGTAACCCGGCCCACCTTATCTGTCTAATGATGCTCATATGGCTTTCCTAATGATTGGAGAGGGCGACTGTTAGTGAGTCATGCGGTGATGCGACTAATCGGGGTGACCACAACGAGGGCGGGGCTGACGGTCAATGCCAAACTGGACAAGAAACCATAACGGACCATGTGAAGATGCCGGCTGAAGAGATGGTCTCCGTGAACTTCGAACCACATACGTTTCATGGGAACGGACCTGCACTCAGGCCGAGCCGGCTGCATGTACCGACCGGCAGACCACCCAGCGACCCAGGGCGTGCGCGTTTCGCCTTTCCTGTTTTTCTCGCCGCATCTTCACGTCTGATTGGCCGATCCCTTTGAATCAGCCTGTTTCTCTTCCAACGTCGTCACGGCGTTGATCTGCTCTTCCGCGTCTTTGATCGAGGACTGAAAGTCCTGCTCGACCATCTTCACTTCCTGCTGGATCATGTTGAGCTCAGGCTCGACCGACTTCCGCAAATCCTCCGCCGTGGTCTTGAACCCCTTCACCGCTTTCCCAACCTGGCGAGCGACTTCAGGCAGCTGCTTGGGGCCGAACAGCAAGAACGCTATCACCAAAATAATGAGAACTTCGCCGATGCCCAACCCGAACATGGTTCGTCATACGCAAAACATCACGCGTCATGCGAAAAGCAAAAAAGGAAGCGTCTGATTCCTCTTGGCGCTTCACGCCTGACGCCTGACGCCTCACGTCTCCCTATCCTTGCTTGACCTGCTTCCCCGATTGAGCCGGCGCTGTTGCCGGTGGGACGGCCTGCGCTTGCGCAACCTGTGAAGGCGGCGCTTCGGGTGCCTCGGACGGAGGAGGTGTCACGTCAATGGCATCAGCCTCGTTAACGCTCTTCTTAAACCCTTTGATCGCCTTCCCGAGCCCTTCACCCAACTGCGGAATCTTGCCTGCGCCGAAAATGATCAAGACAATGACCAGGATCAGCGTCAATTCCATCCATCCAAACGATCCAAACATCAATCACCTGCTTTCTCTTGTTGCTCCACCCAGACCTACTCGCCCTGCGGCGTTGAAACAAACGAACGATGGAGCCTTCCTCATACGAGGAGAAGACTATAAAGGGTATAGGAAGAACAAGAACTGAGTCAAGCAGAGAAATTCGACAATCTGGCCGTTTGGCTCCGCAAGAATCAGCGCGGTTGGATAAGGAAATGACAGTAATCCACGGGACTCGGTGGTGCGGTTAAGGCGATCATGAACGAGTGAGGGTCGTAGCCGATGTCTTCGAGATCTTTCGAGGCCAGGGTCAACTCTTCCTCCGTGAGGTAGGCGACGGTGTCCGGAATGCCTGTCGGCGTGAGGGAGCGCACAAGATCCTGGAGCGATTCACGCTCCTCCGGCGGCATCTCCAACGGAATGGGGAAGTCCAGATGGCGCGCATAGGGGCTCCGATAGGTTTCGTTCAGTGCGCGGAGGGTCTTGAGCATCAAGCGATCCTGTTCCCACGGCGCCATTCTTGTACCGGCGGAAGGATGGGTAGCGATGAGATCCATGAGGGTCAAGACGTTGGTTCCCAAGCTGCGCCCTACGAACTCACGCTGGCTTTCTACGGTCATCGTGCCGGCCTCCAACTGCTTGGCAACCGCTTCGGCTAATGCAAAGTTGACCATGAAACTCTGTTGCCCGCCAAATTGGCCATAGCAAGGCTTCTCCGGATCGTTCAGCACATCCATATCCGCTGTACCTGCGTCGAAACTGCTGAACCCGATCGCATCAGGGGCCAACAGGCGCTTGGCTTCCTTGATCGTGGCATAGGCCCCCAGATTGACGGGAACCAGCACATGCTCATCGATACGTTTGAGAAAATCCGTGATCGTCTTCCGGTAGGGGACATCTTTCCATTCGACTGCCCGATACTCACGCTCCCACACCAGGTCATCGAGAAACGGCGGAAAACCCTTGAGCGTCTCGATATCCACACGGTCGAACGCCCTGACAAAAGCCGCCCAGTCGGAAATTTTCGCATGAGCGGCTTCGCTCACGTTCGGCCGCATGAACTCTTCTTCAATGTCGCCCCCCTGGCGCGACAGCAGTTTCGTTGAGAGATCGTTCCACAGTTCGTTACAGATAATGCGATCTACGCTGCCGTCCGCTATGCCATCGAGTCGATCCACCGTCCCCCGATGCGTCTCGACCCGGTTGCGATGGGACGCGAGTTCCGGATGAGCCATGGCTGCATCGAGCACGGCTTGTTCCCAATCGACCAACACATAGCGAATGCGGGGATACACCAGTCCATCTTTATCGAGGATCTTGAGATGGCTCAAGAAACAGGCGGCGAGGTTGCCATTACCGGGACCGAGTTCCATGACTGTCAAAGACTGAGTGCTGAGTGCTGAATGCTGAGATTTCGACGCGCGCGTAGCGTCGCGCTTCACGACTTTTTCGAGATAGTCTGCTGCGAGCGCATGGGCGAGCCGATAATCGGCTGAGGCAAACGTTTGGTAGAAGCTGCGGACCTGATCGCCCCGGAAGCGATAGAAGAGTCTGTTGATGTGAACTTGCCACTGATCAACCGGCTTATAGTCGCCGATGAGCTGGGGTAAGGCGTCTGCATCTTGCAACATAAAATTCCTGGTTGAAACGGGCGAGACATGCGAGAGAGGCGGGACTCGTTCGCTTCTTGGGTCGCGCTTGTTCCGCGCGTCCAGCCCTTCTCGCTTCCAGCTTTAAGGAGGCGGATTCTAACAGAACCAGAAATTTAGTCGCAACCGTCCCTTCCGTGCCTCTCGCCCCTCGCCTCAAGCCGCTAGCCCGCATTATTCACGGGGGTTCGTGACGAAACCGCCGAGACGGCAGGCGAGACGGGCGCGCGGAGCCGTGAGGGAGGGAGGCATACTTGAAACAGTATGTTGACCGACCGAGCGGCGAGCCCGCCCGCCGTTAGGCTTGTCGCAGCGGTGTATCGGCGGTTGCAGTAGAAGCCTTCGTGAATGATGCGGGCTAAACCTTGGGTTCGCTCCCTTGACAGCTCCCATCAACCAGTGTACGAAAACAACCGTGCCTATCCTTTTCATCACACTGCTCATAGTCTTCTGCTGCCTTACAGGAATCCCGGCTCTGGCAGCGGAGCTGCCGATCACCAAGAATGCCCCCATCTCCGATTTTCAGAACCGCACCCAAGACGTCGTCCCCTACGACTTCGACGCTCCGCCGAAAGGCCTGTTCCTCGCCATTACGACAGCGGAAGGCTTTGACGAGGAACTGGGCCCCCAACGTACGCACGAGATCGTGCCGGTGAAACCGACCGACCGGTTCCGCCCCGATACTCAGGCAGTCTTCATTGTGTTCCACCTTCACCAGCACTATCAGGGATTCCAAGTGTTCGGACGCTGCTTCCCTGAATCGGTAAATGGCCTCGATCCCACGGTGGTGATCGGACAAGATGCTATGCACATTGCGCTCGAAGACGACAGCGGCTATCTCACGCTCTCCCCTCCACAGGGCGCATGGAAACCCGGACGATACAAAGTGGAAATCCATGTGGGAGAACAGGTCAACGAGATGAGTCTGATGGGCACGATGCGATTCACCATCGCCGCAGCGGGAACGTGATGCGTGATGAGCAAAGACCGAATAGTTCCCCCTCATCACGGTTCACCCATCACTCAGCACGTCCGTGGTTTGACGCTCCCCACGGCATTCTGTAGAATGCCTGCGTGAGCATGTTGGCTCCCTTCTGCGTCAGGAATATCTACCCCGCATGGCCGTGCCATCCCATCCATGGGCTTCCGTCATCGTCCCCATTAAGGATGAACGAGACAATCTCGTTCCACTGATTGAGGGTCTGCTGACCGTCATGAGTTCACACGCGGCCTCGCAGACTCGGCCGTTCGAAATCGTCTTCGTAGACGATGGCAGCAGCGACGGCAGCGGTGATGAGCTGGATCGCCTGGCGGCGCAGCACTCCCAGATTCGGGTGTTCCACCTCGATCGAAACTACGGCAAAACTTGCGCGTTCGCGGCGGGCTTCAGCCGGTCTTCCGGTGAACTGATCATCGAACTCGACGGCGATCTTCAACAGGACAGCCAAGACATCTTGAAACTCCTTCCCTATACGGATACCCACGATCTCGTGTGTGGATGGAGGCAAGAGCGGCAAGATGGCCTAGTGAAGAAAATGTCGTCCCGAATCGCCAACCGCGTACGGAACTTCTTTACCCACGACGGCGTCCACGACACGGGATGCCCGCTCAAGATATTCCGGCGGCCCGTGCTGGAACGCATCTGCCTCTTCGAGGGCATGCACCGATTCTTTCCCGCACTCGCCCTCATGCACGGGTTCACAGTCACGGAGGTGCCGGTCCGCCATTACCCTCGCATTCACGGCGTCTCCAAGTACGGCATGGGCAACCGATTATTCAAATCTCTCTACGATTTGATTGCCGTGCGCTGGATGCAAACCAGAGTGCTGCGCTATACATTCCGCAACAAGTGACGAGCGGACGGGCGAGAAGAGCGAGAAATGTGTGACAAGCGAGACTCCATGGGCCGTGAGATTCGGCTACCTTGCGCATCCCACACTTCACGTACAGCTCGCCCATCGTACATGACGGTTTCATTATGAGCCTTGAAACGATCTGGCTCGCCATCGGATTTTTCGGCCAAGGGCTGTTTTTCGGCCGCTGGGTGGTCCAATGGATTGCCTCTGAAAAAAAGGCGGAGAGCCAAGTCCCGGTCTCGTTTTGGTACATGAGCCTGATAGGTGGACTCATCACGCTCGCCTATGCGATCTATCGGGAAGATCCTGTCTTCATCGCAGGACAGAGCATCGGAACGATCGTCTATGTTCGCAACCTGATGCTGATCTCTCGGGCAAGCCAGGTGGACCCGCCGGTCAACCCCTCTTCTTAATTCTTTGAGATCCAATACACCCAACGCATGCAGTCATCACACGATCCGAACGATTCTATGACCCCAACCGACCGTTCTCCCCATGCATTACTCCTTCTCGCCCTCCTGCTCCTGTCGGGATTGTTGTTCTTCTTCGGGCTCGGCAACATGGGCTTGACCGACCGTGACGAGGGACGGAACGCCGAAGCAGGACGTGAAATGTTCGAGTCGGGGGATCGCCTGACGCCGACGTTCAACGGTGAGCTGCTCGTCGCGAAACCGGTCTTTCTCTATTGGTTGATGGAACAGTCGTATCGTCTGTTCGGTGTCAATGAGTTCGCCGCACGATTCCCCTCAGCTCTCTTCGGCGTGGGCTTGATCCTCATCCATTACCTATTTCTCGTGCACCAGCGCGATCGAACCGTTGCGCTCTTCGGCGGGTTGATGCTCTTGCTCAACCTGGAAATCCTCGGACTCGGACGCATGGCGCTAACCGATAGTGTCTTGATTTTTTTCACCACCGCATCGCTGTACGGATTCTGGCTGGGACTGCATGGAACAGGCGGCGTACGCCGATGGATCTGGGCGTTCTATATCGGTATGGCGGTCGCCACGCTGACGAAGGGACCAGTCGGGTTCGCCGTGCCCCTCATCGTCGCAGCAGTCTACCTCACCTGGATGCGCCGGTGGCAGGACTATTGGCAGAAGGGGGCTCCCCTTGCGGGCATGCTGCTGTTCATTCTGCTTGCCGCCCCTTGGTATGCGGCCATGTTCCTCGTGCATGGCGACGCCTATGCTACAGGCGCGAAGGCCCATACGATCGGACGATTCCTCAGTCCAATGGAAGGACACCAGGGCACCATCTTCTTCTATCTCCCGGTCGTACTCTTAGGCTTTTTCCCTTGGAGCGCGCTCCTTCCTGTACCACTCTATCGCACACTCAAAGAGTGGTACCTTATACGTCGAGCGCGTGCTCATCCAGGCCACACAGAAACATCCGAACTCGACCTCTTTGCCGCCCTTTGGGTTGTGGGCGTCTTTGTATTCTTCACGGCCTCTGCAACCCGCCTCCCCCACTATATCGGTCCATTATTTCCTGCCGCCGCCCTATTGACGGCCTCATACTGGTCCCGCTGCCTGCACGATCCGACGACGAGAGGGATTCGGGGGTCCATCCATCTCATGATGGGAGTGGGGTATCTCTTGGCGATCGGCTTTGCCTGCCTCCCCACGCTCTACTCCACCTACGCCTCCAAGATGGTGCGGGAGTTCCCCTTGGCCGGGCAGGTGGATCTCGGCAGTGGCCCTTATCTGGCTGCGACCCTGTTGTTACTCGGGATGACGTTGGTGGGATATTTTGGATTGAGCGACGAACGGCGCGGAGGAGCGTTTTGGTCGGCAGGGGCGACCTTGGCCGGTCTTGTTCTGATCGTGATCGTGATCGCGATTCCGCACATCAATCGATATGTGGTCGCACCCCCGCAGGAACTTGCCTATGCCGCGGGCTTGAATCTGGATCGCCAGGATCAATTCATTGCGTACGGTACCGTGAGACCTTCCTCTGTATTTTACGCGAAACGCAAGACACTCTTCGTACCCATCGGGGAGGAAGACAAGATACGGGCGGCGCTGAAAGAGACAAAGAGAGTGATGATCCTCTTGCCGGAGAGCGCACAATCGAAGTTGCCGGCAGAAGCCAATGGACTGGTCCCCATTCTCAAACGCTACGGCTACGTGCTGCTGGCCAACCAGCCGATGGTGACGATTCCAGAAGGTGCAATTCCGCCACCACCACCAACCATTCTCGGCCATTAAACGGTTGATCTGGTTCATTTGGTTGGTTTGGTTCAACCAAATAAACAAGACTCACATCGGCACGATGCCTTTCAGGACATAGCTTGCCCCCAGCACCAGCAACATGGCCGCGACGAACAGACCCTCCGCCATGGCTGCCCATACCCCCACATGACCCTCTGTCACGGACTCGATCTGGCCAGGGAGACTGTCCAACCAATAGGCAGCACAGACGAGCAGTACAAGGGTCGTGACAAACAGAGAACCGGTCGTCATTCCTAACCCCAGTCCCACAAGACCGCGAGCCAGCGGTCCGGATAGCCAGGCCGGACGCCATGACGACTGCACCGACCACAAGACATGGCCCACGAGTCCCACCAGGGTCAGCATCAGTCCGCCCCACAAGAGCTGTTGGAACGGCCAGGCCTCTGACGGGAGATGCACGATCGTCCAGACAAGCGCGAGCGTCGCGACAAAAAATGGCGTCATCCGACTGACAGCAATTCCAACCGATGAACGCCATTCACGCCAGGGATGGGCTGCAATCATTCCCATGAGACAGCCGAGGGCGGCTCCTCCAGCCACGTCGGTCAGATAGTGAGACCCGCGGATGACCCGACTGGCGGCAATGACCACTGCCACAGCGAGAATGGGCCATCTCGCTCGCGGGAACTTTGTGGCCAACACGGTTGCGACCGCGAACGATGCCGCCGCATGCCCGGACGGGAACGAATCCCATCCGCTGCCACTGACTGGGGAAAACTCGAGGTTGCCGGCATGCATGAACTTGGGGCGGGGACGGCCAATGACATGTTTCAAAATATTGGCGGTCGCTGCGGCTAGACCATGTGCAATGAGACTCTGCCACCCGGCATCCTTCCACTGCGGATGTTTCAATCCATATCCGACCGCCAGCAGCACGAGACTCAGGATCACTAGTGACTCTCCCTTGCCCAGACGGTCGCCGATATCGCTGAGTTGGGCCAGCCAGGGATTGGCGAGGTGGCCCATGTGAAAATCGTGGAGGGAACGGATGAACCGGGTCAGCGGCACATCCCATTCGAATAACCCTGCGAACGCCAGAATGAGGGCGGCACATGAACAGGTAAGAGGCAAGAGGCGAGTGGCAAGGGGTGGGACATACAGGAGCTGGCTTTCCGGCCTCTCGCCCATCGCCCCCCGCCCCTCACCCGACGAAGTCACGGCACCCAGTCGGCGAGAAAGACATTGAACTCGCCAGGGGTCTTGGCCTGGCGATCCGATACCCAAACCAGCTTGGTACCATCCGGCGAAAACATGGGAAAACTGTTGAATTGCCCGTCGAACGTGAGCCGCTCGAGACCTTGCCCGTCCTCACTGATCGCGTAGAGATGAAAACTTGGCCGGCCTCCTTCGCCCTTCGTTTCAATGTTCGATGAGAAAATAATCTTCTTGCCGTCGGGAAAATAGAACGGCGAAAAGTTCGAGGCGCTATTCGATGTGACCGGTCGCTGACCGCTTCCATCGGCGTTCATCACAAAAATTTCAAGTTGCCCCGGTTCCACCAAACCCTGGGCAAGCAAGCCCTTATACTTATCGATCTCCGCCTGATCGGTGGGATGCGCCGCCCGATAGACGATGCGCTTGCTGTCAGGCGAAAAGAACGCCCCACCGTCGTAGCCGACCTCATGTGTTAGCCGCCGGGGCTTAGAGCCATCGAGATTCATGGCATAGAGATCCAAGTCCCCATCTTTCACGGACGTCCAGACGATTGTCTTGCCGTCCGGTGAAATGGTCGCTTCCGCATCGTAGCCGGGGGTGAAGGTCAGGCGCTGCATCTCCTGACCATCGATATCTACGGCATAGATATCGTAATCGTCCAAGGCCCAGCGATAGGCTCCCTCCCGCTTCGGCTTCGGCGGACAGTTCGGCCCCAACGCATGGGTCGATGAGTAGAGCAGGCGGCGATCGCCCGGGAAAAAATATCCACACGTTGTGGCGCCGGTGCCGGTGCTCACCAATCGAACTGTGTTGCTGTCCAGGTCCATCACGTACATCTGATAACAACCCAACCCAGCGTCGGCCGGCTTGAGGGCGGCCTCGTGGGTATCTTTCATCCAATTGTTCGTGGATTGGAAAATCAATTTAGTCCCGCTGAAGGAAAAGTAGGCTTCGGCATTCTGCCGGCCCACCGTCAGCTGGCGAACATTCTTCAGATGCCGCTCAGCCTGGTGAGCGGGAACCGCCTGAACCTTCGACGAAAGGTCCTCTGCCTGTCCCTGCTGCTCGCCCGACAACAGACAGACGAGTCCGAGCACGCACCACTTACCGAAGGGGATTGCTGGCATCGAGATGCACCTCCGTACGATCGCCCACGAGTGGCCACTCTCCGCGGGCAGCCACCACTCCATCCTTGAACAACACGAAACTATTCCATCCGTAAAAAAAAAGCAGCCGCGCCACCTTCGCCACGGCCTGTGGCGTAGCTGCGTACAACACTGTGACGACGCTGCCTGGATGATCGACCCTATGGCAACTGACCAGCAGGGCCAGCCCAGGCCCTTCGTACACCGTCCCCATCACGGTGACACCCCTATCGTTCAGGGTCGCGCGCTCACCGCAGTGATAGGCCAGGATCGATTGAATCCCCGAACGGGATTCTTGGCTGCCCAATACTAACACCGAACCTTCCTGAGGCAACAGCCCGTCCGGAGCCAGCGAGGCAATCACTGTTCGCTCGCTGGACGGTTTCTGCTGCTCCTGAGTTTCGATACGCGCGACGACGTCCCGAAACGGCGAGGGATGGCCCGGCTCATCCGTAAACGCCATCAACACCGATCGATGCCGATCGGTGACATAGTGATTAAGCACCGGCGACAACGATTGCCGGGCGATCCGCCGGAAGGCCATGAACTCGGGGTCGAGATCAATCGCAATCGGACGGGCAGGCAAGGTCACAGAGATCGGCTCGCGCGGCGAACGCAGCGGTACCGTCAGCATCTGCTCGCGGTCATTCTCCATGCGAATCCGTACTTGTAGAAAAAGACGGAAGGGCTTGTTCGATTGGACGATTGCGGCCTCCAGCTGAAAGGCTTGCGCCAGCTCCCCCGCCACCGGACGGGCGGTTGCCTCCGGCAACGACAGCATCGGCGCTCCATCCTGTTCCAGCCATTGTGCGAAAAACCATCGGAGATCCTGGCGGTTCTCTTCTGCAAACACTCGCTCGAGATCGCGCCATTCCGCATGTTTGCCGTGATACTGCGTCACCAGTTTTTTTAGTGCCCGCCAAAACGTCTCCTCTCCCACCTCCTGGCGCAGGAGGTGAAACAACATGGCGGCCTTTTGATAGCCGATGGCATTATCATGCTCATCCAGTTTCTGCGTGAATTGCGCGATCGGATAGTCCCGCTCCGGTGGCACATGGAGATTGTAGCTCTGCACCATCAGGCGCCGCTGTTCCTGTGCCTGCGCACGATCTCCCATCAGTTCGTGCCAGTAATAATTGGCTAGATATGTCGTGAGACCTTCCACCCAATTCCCGCGCTCGGCACGATTGAAAACATCATTGCCGATCCACGAATGCACGATCTCGTGGCCGAGTGCGTAGGGCTGCACATAGTGCCGCTTAATGATGCCGCTCCCCAGCAGGGTGAATGAGGGCATGCCGAGCCCACTGGCAAAGAAATTCTCCACCACGGCGAACTTTTCGAACGGATAGGGGCCCAGCAGGGGAATATAGGCGTCCAGATAGCGCGCGGTGGCATCGAGATATTCCTCGGCCAGATGCGCATCGTCGGGGAAGAAATAGGTCGAGAGCCGAATCTTCTGACCGGTTTTGGCCGTCCAATCTCGAAACGTAGAGACAAATGTATTCGCCACGAGCGTGAGGGCCTCGCTAGGCTGCGTCACGGCCCACTCTGTCATTACCATCTTATCGTCGCGGCAGAGCCCATTGGGGCAAGTGCGCGTCTCACCAGCCTTCCCTTGGGTCACCACGGTCCACCCCACCGGCACGGCAACCAGCAGCGCATAGGTGCTGAGCGATTCCGGGACATCGGGGTACCAGGAGCTTTCGCTGCTGATATAGACGCCTTCCGGACCGATATGTCCGGCAGTTTCGCTCGGCGTCACAAACCGAAGATGGCGCGGATCGCGAGGCGGATCGTTGATGACGCCATGATAGTGCACATCCAACGTCACCAATCCGGCAGCCACGATCTGCAGGGGAATCAAGATCTGTTGCGCTGACTCCGGCGTGGGACCACGCTCGAGTTCAAACGGCACATCGTGAATCAGGGATTCCGTCCCGGCCGATTCTTGCACGAGTACAACGTGGTCGATCTGGAGCGTGGGGGCGAGGGAGAAACGAATCGGAGACTTCTGCTGCGGCACCTCAAGGGTCAGCCGGTCCTTTGCAATGAGCGCATGTTGCCCAGGGACAATCTGGACGAATAACTCGTGATGCCGAATGACGACTCGCGGTAGGACTGGGTCGGCTGCGCAGGCAACACCAAGAGCCCCGTGGCTGAGGAACGCGAGGAGAAACAGACAGGGAAATGTGACAATTCTGCTTCCGATTGGCATCGGAAGAGTTTTAGCATTCGCGACAGACGAGCACAAGCTGGATGGATGTCAGCAATTGCTCCAAGTCGATCGGTTTCGAGATGACTTCTTGCGGCCCCACAGCCCAGGCTTCATCGAGACGTTCTTCGTCATGACTCCCGGTGATGATGATGACCCCGCCGGTGTATTCGCGTTGGCGGAGTTGTCTGAGCACCTCGACTCCCTCCATGCCTGGCATAAACAGGTCGAGAAGGATCAAATCAGGGGGGGATTGCTCCACCATCGAGAGCGCCTCAGGGCCGTCTTTCACACCGAGTGCCCGATAGCCACGAAGACTGAGAAACTGAACGAGCAGGTCGCGGACCAACGGCTCATCATCGACGACGAGGACCGTCTCCCCCGTATCGGCCATAGCTGCACTACCCGCCATCGACAGAGCGGGAACGGATTTAGCCGGAAGCTGCACCACCCGGTTGACGCATTCGACCAGCACATCGAGCGACAGGCCCTTTCGGATAAAATCGGTCACGCGTAATCCCCGCGCTTGATTTTCCTGTCCCTCGGTCGCCCCACCACCCAGAATGATCACCGGCGCATAGGGGTCGTACGCACGGATTTCTTTGAGGACGGTCAGCCCATCCATTTCAGGCATGCGAAGATCGAGAATGGTGACGCGAGGAGCCTGCTGGCGGAAGAGGGTCAGGCCTTCGACCCCGCTCGTCGCCGATAGCACCTGATACCCATGCCGGGTAAAGACGGACTGGATCAATTCGCAATTCATACGATCGTCGTCGATAACCAAAATCTTGATCATATTCTCAGCCTCACGGACAGACCTGCGCAGCGCGCACTAACTGGATACTGGTTCATTAGGAATCTCAGCCTACCACAGGCGATACCGGCGGAGAAGAAAATGACGGGATCTCACCGGGGGTTACGCAGAGGTCGAGGCTGTCGCCCCGAGGAGCGCATCCACGAATGCGTCGCTCTGAAAATCCTGCAGATCCTCAACCGACTCTCCGACTCCGATCAGCCTCACGGGCAACTTGAGTTCCTCGGCGATCGCGACGACGATCCCTCCGCGAGCGGTGCCATCGAGCTTTGTCAAGACCAAACCGGTGACACCGACCGCTTGATGGAATTGACGGGCTTGGGACAGCGCGTTCTGCCCGACCGTGGCGTCCAGCACGAGGAGCACTTCGTGCGGCGCGCCAGGACATTCTCCTGCGATGACGCGCGTGATCTTGCGGAGTTCGTCCATGAGATTCGATTTCGTGTGCAGCCGGCCGGCCGTGTCGATCAACACTACGTCCACCTGCCGTGCTTTCGCGGCGGCAATCCCATCGAACGCGACGGCGGCTGGATCGGCTCCATGGCGGTGACGGATCACGTCGACGCCGATTCGGTCGGCCCAGACTTGCAGCTGATCGATCGCCGCCGCTCTAAAGGTATCGCACGCTACCAGCAATGGCACTGTCCCTGCCTGCATGAGCCGTTGCGCAATCTTGGCAATCGTGGTCGTCTTACCCACACCATTCACGCCCACCGCCAGGATGACGAAGGGCTTGGGACCCTTCGCGATCAGAGGCTCCAATGACAACCCTTGCACGGGCGTCAACGCATCGAGCAGGGTATCCCGTAATACCGTTTGCACCCGACCGGACTGTGAGGCATCGGTCCCTTGAAGCTGTTTCTTGAGACGCTCCATCACACGGTCCACAACGCGGGCACCGAGATCGGAAGCAATGAGGGCCGCTTCAAATTCCTCCAAGAGGGCAGGATCCGCCGCACGGCCAAGCAGCCGATCCAAGGATCCACGAACGACATCGCGCGTTTTGGTGAGCCCGTCACTCAGTCGCTGCAGCCATCCCATAGATCTACTCGTGAGGCATAACGTGCGTTGTGTGACTCATTGCGATTGACCGTAGGACCATCCGTTCACGCCGATGCATCCGGCGCGCTTCTTTCTCACTCCACTCATGATCGTAACCGCAGAGATGCAGAATGCCATGGACCAAGAGCACCGTCAGCTCTTCGTCCAGCGATCGTTGGCCCTCTTTGGCTTGGCGAACTGCCGTCGGCACCGAGATTACCACATCGCCCAGCATATCCGGCATGAGGCGTAAGGGCCTGCCCTGAGCCTGTCGAAGGGCGTGCGCGGTGCGGGCTTCCCGCATGGCAAAGGCCAACACGTCGGTCGTGCGATCCTTGCCCCGATACCGACGATTGAGGCCCCTCATCCGCTGATCACCCACGAAGAAGATACACAGCTCCGCCGACGTTTCCCCGACATCGACAAGAATCGCCCGTGCCGATCGTTCCAGGCGTGCCTGGTCAAACGTGATACGTCGGACCTGACTCTGCATATGGACCGGCATTAATGCGACTGGCCCCAAGAGTCCGTGAGCGGCGAGGAAGGAATGGCAGGCTTCGATTGCTTATGAAGCGGCGACGGTCGCCGCCCAGTTGCGCTGGATGAGGGGCCGGAAGACTGAGCGGGGTTCTGATGCTGATCGTAGGCTTTGATAATGTCCTGCACCAACTTGTGACGCACCACATCTCGCTCGTCGAAGTAGACGAATTCGATGCCCTCGACGTCGCGAAGAATCTCCCGCACCTCAATCAGCCCGGAGACCCGTTCAGGCGGCAAGTCCACCTGCGTGATATCGCCTGTGACGACCACCTTGGAATGGAACCCGAGTCGCGTCAGAAACATTTTCATTTGCTCCGCCGTAGCGTTCTGCGCTTCGTCGAGAATGACGAACGAATCGTTCAACGTGCGGCCTCGCATAAAGCCGAGCGGTGCAATTTCGATGTCGCCCCGCTCGATCGCGCGTGCAGCCCGTTCCATATCCATCATGTCGAACAACGCGTCGTACAGAGGGCGGAGATAGGGATTCACTTTGGCATACATATCGCCGGGCAGGAATCCGAGCTTCTCGCCCGCTTCAACAGCCGGACGCGCCAGAATGATGCGGCTCACTTCTTTCTTCATGAGGGCACTGACCGCCATAGCCATTGCCAAATACGTCTTACCTGTTCCAGCCGGGCCGATTCCAATTACGATATCGTGCGTCTCGATGGCTTCGATATAGGCTTTTTGCGTCGGCGTTTTCGGCGCGACAAATCGTTTTTTTGTGACGATAGTCGCCGCGTTGGAGAGGAGTTCTTTGATCTGGGTCTCAGGACTCTGCCGGAGCGCGGTCAAGGCGTGGGTAATATCGTCCGGCTGGAGCACCATCCCGTCGTTGGCTAGGGTGGCGAGCTCCGTGAGGACACGTTCCGCGTGGCGGGTGGCATCTGACGTACCGTCGAGTGTGAGTTCTTCTCCGCGCGCCGAGAGGCGCACACCGAGGTCTTCTTCGATCAGCTTGAGGTGCCGGTCGTGGTGACCGAACAGAACGGCAGTATTGGTGCCTTCTCGAAGTTTAAGTTTACGCACAAGCGCTAAGGCGTTCTCCCTCCCTGCAGTGATCGTGGGGTGATTCTAACAAACCGAGGAAGGTGTGACAAGCAGAAGAAACAATGGCGCTGCGCGGACACTCTCATGCGCCTTTGGGTTTAGCCGGCGGGACAGGAGCAGGAAGGGTGAAGTGGAATTCCTGAAAGGCTTTTCCCCCTTGCCCATCTTCAGCCACGATGCGAACTCGCTGGCTGCCAAGTTGGTCTGGAGGAATCTGCCAAACGAGATGGCCGGTCTCTTTGTCAATCACCATCCCCGGTGGCGCCGCTTCTAGTAGAAAACTGACTGGGTCGCCGTCCCCATCGACCGCTTTCACCATATACTCGTACCGTTCGCGACCGATGAGCACTGCGGGAGCCGAGACGATCTTCGGGGGACTATTGCCGACGTAGACCGATTCAGAACGGACCGCCTTCCCGACAGAGGATTGGTCCCGCGGGGTCACTTCCACCTCAAGCGTATCTTTGGTCTGAAATCCCGTGGTATCCAACGTCGACTCCGGTCCCTGCTTTACGACTTTATCATTACGCGACCAACGAAAGTCGAACTGCATCTCGTCCTGATCTGCATCGACAGCCTCCACCTTCGCAAAGACCGGAGCATGCGGGTCAGCCGGCCTCTCGATTGAGATATGTGAGACAACAGGGGGGGCATTGCCGACCACAACGGGGCCAGCCTGGTAACGAGTTCCTTGAACCGTTCCTCTCGTGGGCACAAGATCGACCGTCACACGGTCACCACGCTTTAACATGCTCGGCGTCAATGTAGATCCAGTCTGATCTCGGAGGGAGGCCCCGTTGACCATCCACTGGTACTGAAATCCAGCCGTACGGGACTCGCTATCATCGGTCTCGATCATGACCTTGACCGTCTCGTTCAGCGTAATAGGGTCCGGGGTAATCGTTGCTAAACGGATGGTCGCGGGGCGCTGTGGAGAGGCATTACTTGGAGAGGAGGACTCGTTGCCTGGAGCAGTACTCGAATTACACCCGATAAACAGGAGGGGAAGAACAAGGCATAGTGATGAAAAGGATCTTATGTACACCACTTGTTGATGCGACGATCTCGTTCGCTGCTTGAACGCTACTTTACCCCTGGGATAGAGCGGGAGGAACCAAGCGGCTGGTCCCTCCCAACTCGATTGAACCTTCACTTACCTTCGCTCATGCTCCCATGACATATACCGACTCCAGGGAGGATTCGGCGCATTTGCATCTATACACGTGCTGCTCCCTGTGCTCATCTGGCTGCAGGCCTTGATCGGCGGCCCTCCTGGAGGCCCTCCGGGAAGGTTACCAGTCCCGTCGATATGGATAGCAACTTGCGAGGCCACTCCGTCGCCAAGATTCATCCTCGTATTGCTGATGGTATTCGCACCGGCGGCGCTGGTCCCGATGATCGGAGACGACATCGCCGACCCGGTCTTGTAATACAACGCGTAGAGATAGCTCGTTCCAGTCGAAGCGCAGAAATCATTCGTAGGCACGAGCGTCGGAAAGAATACCGCTCCAGCAAGCACGACGGAGGTGGACACTGACCGCTCAGCCGCCGTGCCTGCCGCAGTGGCCAGCTTGACGTACCATCCATCCCTGCTCTGGACCAACCCTACCATCGAGGTGGCTCCCGTGGTGACACTGGTGAGCGCAGGATTGTTCGGGTCCGTCATTTGGTTCGTCCCAGGCGCACAGACGACACAGACCACCGAATTCGTGGTGTTCACCAGATTGACGTTATTGCAATTGGTGGTGCTTGCCTCACTGCACCCCCCGTTCATCACGTTGTCTTTAATTCCGAACAGGTACTGTTGCTCCGTGTTGGTCTTGTCGGAGTTACTTAAATAGCGGCCCGTTCCGAAGAAGACCCAGACCTTATTGGCATCGTCGATCGTCACCGACGGTGCAGTCGTTATCGGCCCCGTTTCCACTGTGGTTCCGCTTGACGCATTGTAGTCATTGAAGGTATCGATCATCTCCGTCGGTGATCGGAGGCCCCCGCTGTTCACACCCCAGGTCGAAGTACTGCAAGGGGCGTTCGTACAGCCTCCGGTGGTCAACCGATACATCTTGCCCCTCCAGGGCAGAGCGCCGTCATTGATCGTGCGCCCGAAGTAGGCCACGTCGTGGCGGTAGTCGAAATCCCTATCCAGCACCGTAATGTTACCGAGAAACGACTGCCAGGAGCCGACCGGCATCTTGGTCACCTGCGAGTTCCCGGCCCCGGGCCCGACCTTCAAGTCCACAGCATAGAGCATGCCTGTTTGCACCGGAGCGGGCGGCAAGTCTGCCGAATAGCCGTTCGGGCCTGAGCCGAACAAGACCATCCACTTCGCATTGGTGTTATCCGTCTTCGCATCCGCTGTGGGACTCACGCGCATCACAGTCGGAGCGACGGTCGTAAGCCCCAACCCGGTATCGCTGAAGCTCCAGAGCATTTTGGGATCGACCTCCGGATTAGTGATATCGAGCACAAAATACGCGCTGTAGAACGTACGGTTCGTCCCGCCGATATTGACCGTCATCGGAGGAGCGCCTGTGCCGGAAGCACAGTTTCCACAGCTCCCTCCCATGCGGAACCCCCCGATCAGAACTGTACCCCAGCCGTTCGGATGGTCTGCGTCAGGCGTGAAAATCCGCACATCCGCCACCGTGGGCTTGAGATCCACGTAGTAGACATGGGTGTAATCGGCCCTCGTCAACCACTGCAACTGCGGCAGGAGTTGATAGGGGATAAATCCCCAGAGCTCGTCCCCGAGCGGACGGCCGCTGCTGTTGTCGGTGGGGTTCTTCGTGAACCATCCATGCTCGACCACGGCCGCCGTGGTCACATCGTCGCTCTTGTGGTAGTACCCGCCGTTGAAAGCGTGCAACATCCCGTCGTTCGCGCCGACGTAGACAACCTCACGGCGATCTTTCCAACGGGTATAGAAGTCCGTGTAACTGGAATCTCCATAAATGAGATCATAGTTCGTGTTCGGCGCAGCCACAATGGTGGGCGTCGAGTGGATGGGATCGCCCAATTTCCACACCTTGTAGGTCCCACTGCCGAGCGGCACTTCCAGCATGCGTGTGCGAAGCCCCGCGATTTCGTCCCCGCGAATGAAGTTGATGATGTTGTCCGCCGTATAGGGGGCGGCGCCGGCTCTCAGGTATGGACCCAACGTTCCCGAATTCGCGGTGCTGAATTGCATCTGCTCGCCTGCGTCCACGAGCCCATTGTTGTTGGAGTCCACCCACGTAATCAGGTTTCGCGCCGAGGAGGCGACGTTGGCCAACTGTTTGCCCCCTTCCCAGAAGGGAAGAATATCTTTCAGGCCCAGGCCCGAGATTGTCGGGACCAACGGATTGTCGGGGTTTCCGTCGCCGTTGGCATCCCCGTACTTGTCGACCAACACTGTCCCATAGGTAAGACTGGCCGTATTGTTATCGTATCGGGTCTTCACGATGTAATCATTTTCATAGACTAATTTTCCGTCCTGATCCGTATCTTCTCGGAAATTCCCCAGATGGTCGATAAACAGCCCCTGCGCATAGCCGGTCCATTTCACATTGGCTCCATTCTGGCCGACGTTGCTGGTGTAGAAGTAGGCTTGATAGACGCTCCCTTCACCGCTGGCAGAGGTGGCCAACACGGAAATGGCCGTTCCGGACGAACTCTTCCTCAAGATCGCCGTGATGGCCGCCATCAATCGATCCTGTAAGTCGTCCACGTTGGAGGACTCGAAGTAGTTATCCGGAATTCCGTCGGTGCCCGGCGCGCCAGTCGCATTGATGACCTTGTCCCACTCAGTCACCAGGTCCGGAAGGTTATTGTTGTTGCTGTCCTCGAACCCGCCCAATTGGGCCGCATGCATCAAGAGTTCTCTGCCGGCGATGTTGCCGAAGGCGAAGAATGTGTAGAGAGAAATATTTTGGAGTCCCGGCAAACAATGGCCCGTCACGTTGAGGACGGCAATCGTGCCATCGGCAGTGCCGTTGCAAGGCCGGAGGTCATTCGTGTGGGCCCAATAGGCCACGTCATCCAGATAGTGGTTTCCACTGCTCGCATAGTCCGTCTTGTGCTCGCCTGAAGTTCCGGTGGCGTTAGGATTTGTGCCGATCAGGTAGGGAGCGGTGGTGTTCACGTTGGCGTTACATGTCGCATTGATGGGAGCCGTCGGACTGCTCGTATCCGCTCCCGTACAGTGAACCCCATGGTGTCCGTGGGCATAGTCTTGTAGCCCGGCCGGAATATTCGTGTCCTGCGTCGGCTCCCCGTCCGTCACGATGATGACGAACGTTTTGCAGCAGCGGACCTGCGTGGACGTCGTGGCCCAAGGGGGCGTGTGGTTGCTTCCAAAAAAGTACGGATCTCGTCCGCAGGCGTTGGTGATATAGCCGGCTCCGGCCGTGCAGGTCTCGGCGCCTGTCAAAGCGCTAATTTCAGGCGCGCCTATCGAACCCACCCCGGTCGCCCCAAAGGCCACGCCGTTGGAGACGCCTCCGGCATAGGCAATGGGATAGACATAGTTACTGGCATCGTACGTGGAATTGATCTGGGCAATATAACGGGCCGTTTCATAGAGAGACTCGGACAGAGGCGTCCAGGTCGAGGGAAACGACTCCCCAACCGCATCCAGCATGGCTGCGGTATTCGTATTAAAAGTCTCCACGATCGAATCGCCAAAATCGATCGCTTGGCGAGAACCGAGGCCCACGAGCATTCTGGCTCCGTCGCCGGCCGGTTTGAATTCAAAGAGCCCAAACCGAGCCTGGGCCCCAATCTGCTGGATGACTCCCGTCGGCTCGGCACTGAGTCCAATCTTGAGTTGATACTTTCTTACGCTAAAGGAATCTGTGCAGCCGCTATTAAATGAGTTGTCGTTGTCGACACAGAAATAGGCCGCGTCGGTGCCGATGTAGATGGTTGCGGGATTGCCAGTTCTGTCGGTTAAGGGAATTCTTCCTACATAGGTATTGGCGCCGGCTCCTGCATTGTAGCCAATTATCGCTTGGTGTGTGCTGACTCCTAACGCCTGGGCCACGATTGTCTTCAGCGCGGGAGTCCCATTCGTCGGACAGGTTCCGTCCGCGGCACGAGTGACAAAACAGTCGCCACCGGACATCGCTTTTTTGAGGGCATCGAATCGCCGGAAGGTCGCAAAGTTCAAAAAGTTTCCGTCCCACTCGGTAGTCAAACAAGCCGTCGCCAAGGTGGCTTTCACCGTGCCGGACACGAAGCGTGTGTCGGTCGTATTGTAGGTGTAACAGGTTAGAGGATCGAAATAACCTGCATAACTGGTCGTATTCGTGAACGTGAGGTCAGTGCCGACAGTAAGGCAGTCTCCGTCGTCATTACGGTCACAAGCCAGGTTACCCATACTGCCGGAGTTATCGAGCAGCAGCAGAATGTTGGGCGCGACCTGGTCGCTGACGAAGGGCGGGACTGCATAGTACTGGTCCATCGTTTGGGCCTGCAACGCGCTAGGCCCCAGGAGACAACCCACCAATGCCAGCATGACGGTTCCACGAGTGGCAATATTCCGGCTCTTCATGGCCCCCTCCGTTCTTGTTGCACCAAACATACTTTCCACCATTTCCTTGTTACCTGGGTAGCGTCACGATCATCTTGTCGATCATGTTGCTTTGTTCTTTCGTCACATGAAACTTCACCTCAGCGGTCACCCTAAGGCGACCGAGATCCATCATCCTTCCATGGGCGTCAAGCATGACGACATCCGGCGTCACGCCATAGGTCCGCCCATCGATGTCGAGCGTCTTCTCATGGATGGCCGTGATCGTGCCGCTTTGATAGCCGACCGTGATCGAAGGAACAGGCTGATCGTCCGCCAGTGTGACGCCGACGTTCATGACGGAGAGGACTGTCACTGCCAACAGCGTTATCCCGCTGCGCAGGAGCAATCGGCAGTGCCCATTCAACTGGCTGCCCCGGTGGAGGCCCTTCTTCTTTTCATCTGTACGAACGTCGTCCATCATGGTGATCCTCCTCATCTCGGAGCCACAGGTCTAGTAGGGTCTCGGCTGACAAAACACGCCGGTATTGTTGCAGGCGTACAACGCCCCGACTTGACTGGTGAGCCCTGTAGCCTGGTTCTGCGATACACAGGTGATTTGATAAAAGATATCGATCCGCATGT
>JACQEY010000189.1 GCA_016200355.1 Nitrospirota bacterium | reverse complement strand
GGGAGTCGGCCACGGTGATTTAGTCCGAGCCACAATGGTTAACCAGGCCTACCGCTCACGGCAGAGTGGATGGAGCCCGGCGCGTCCTGTTCACATGATCGGGCTGGAACTTTCTCGGGATCCGCTGATGCAGGCCCGGCAGAGTCTTCGTGCCTTACATCGGGAACTCGACAGTGACTTCGAAGGCACACTCACCGTCCACCCCCCCCTGACCACCGAATGGATGCACGCTGATTGGACTCAGGGCCTACCCTTCAAGGACCAGTCCCTCCATCGCATCGTCTGCAATCTGTCGCTCCCGTTCGTCCCCTCTCCACTGGTCACAATTCGGGAGCTGTACCGCATGCTCCATCCGCGAGGGCGCTTGGTCCTCACAGTCTTCCACCCCGACACCGACCTCTCGGTGCTCTATCGCCGGCATCTGCGTAGAGCGAATCAGGATGAATTTAGTCCACAGGCCCACACCGTCCTGCACTACCTGGGGAGACTCCGAGAGGCCATCCGGCATGGATTATTGCACACGTTCGACCAACCTTCACTCGCCTCGCTCCTCCAACAAGCCGGCATCCTCACACCCCGTATACTTCCTGCCTTCGATGGGCAGGCCTTCTTTGCCATCATCGAGAAAAGTAAATCTGCTAGCTGAACGTGCCCTGGCTGTGTATACTCTCTCCCGTACATCTTTGAACACATAAGCTAGCCATGCTCAATCAATATTTTCGCTGGTAGGTCGCATAGCGCCCTGCACTCTTTGTTCGCTATGACATCACATTCACCGAATACCAACGTCTTGACTCCTTCCTCCAGCGAACTATTGAACATCGTCACACGATTTGCGGCAGACCTGGGAACGATGACCGACCTGACGACGCTCGGGAATTGTATTATCCAAGAACTCTGTCGCGCAGGTGCCACAACCCATGGGACACTGTTCCTGCTGGATCGCGAGCACGAACACTATCGCCGCGCCAACATGGTTGGCCCGACCGCCCCCATGCTTATTCCTCCAACACTGGCCGTGAGCCATCCCCTGCCCCACCACCTGCTTGCAACCAACCGGATCATGACGCAGGACAACTCGGCTGAAGATCTCCAAGAAACCGACTCCGTAGCCGGCGCACGCGCGGCCATGGAAGCTATGCAGGCCACACGCATCGTGCCACACCTCATTAAAGGCCGCCTCATCGCCTTTTCACTCCTCGGCGCAGCCGTACCTATGGCTGGAGAAACTGAGCTGACCAAATCCACGCTCGCCGCGCTGGCACAAACCGCCACGAATGCGCTAGACACCATTGTGCTGTACGAGGAGCTCCATCGTTCGCACACGCTTATGAAACGCACGGATCGGCTCAAATCCCTGGAGACGATCGCCGGCGGCTTCGCTCATGAGATCAGAAACCCTCTCACGTCGATTAAGACCTTTATCCAATTGGCTCCTGAACGGAAAGACGATCCTCAATTTATTCAAGATTTCAGCAAAGTGGTGCTCGACGATGTGTATCGAATCGAACGGCTGATTCAAGAAATTCTTGATTACGCCCGATACATGGAACCCAAGCTGACGGAAGAGGATTTCAACGACATTGTCGCCTCGTGCTTGTATTTCATCGATGTCAAGGCAGACAGCCATGGAATCAAGGTTGAAAAAGAGTTGGCGTCCGACCTGCCTCGTGTCATGCTGGACCGGCAGCAAATCAAGCAGGTTCTGCTCAATCTCCTCCTCAATGCCATGGACTCGATGGCAGAAGCCGGTGGGCGGTTACGCGTTCAGACCCGCAAGCTGGAGAAGCCTGGAGGAAAAGTCTGGGCTCACATCGAAATCGAGGATACCGGTGAGGGAATCCATGAGACGAATCTCGAACATATTTTCGACCCATTTTTCACGACGAAACACGAGAGCGGAGAACATGAAGGAACAGGACTCGGTTTGACGATTGCCCATCAAATTATTCAAGAACATCGCGGCGAGATTCGGGTGAAGAGTTCGGTCGGTGTCGGCACCACGTTTATCGTGAGCCTGCCCGCGTTACCCGCCTAGCCGACGATATCTTATATGGAAACCAGCATGAAAAAACGAGTGTTATTGATCGATGACGAGGCCAGGGTTCGGGCCTCATTAAAGGCGGTGCTGGAGCCGATCTACGAAACAATCCAAGCCGCCGACGCCCAGGAGGGCCTTGAGTTATTTCGCAAGGAAGCCCCCCATTTGGTCCTCCTAGACGTGATTCTTCCAGGTACCGACGGGCTTTCGGTGCTCCAAACCCTACGCGCCGAGGACCGTACTGCACAGGTCATCATGCTGACAGGAACGAAATCGGTCAAAACCGCCGTCGATGCGATGAAGTTCGGCGCAGCCGACTACCTCTCGAAACCCTTCGATGTGGAAGAACTCCGCATGGTCGTCGAGCACGCGCTCAAGGACCAGGAACTCCAACGTGAAGTGAAACAACTCCGTGCACAAGTTGTTCGGCGCTATGCCTTTCACAACCTGATCGGCAAAAGCCCGTCGATGCAGGACATCTACACGAAGATCGAACAAGTCGCCGACAGCCGCACGACCGTCCTCATCTCCGGCGAGAGCGGCACGGGGAAAGAGCTGGTCGCCAAGGCGCTCCACTATAACAATAGCGCCAGGCGCGAGCGCCCCTTCATCGCGCTGAACTGCGCAGCCATTCCTGAAACGCTCATCGAGAGTGAGTTGTTCGGCCATGAGAAAGGCTCGTTCACGGACGCCACGGCTCGTCGAGTCGGGCAATTTGAGCTCGCCAATAACGGCACCCTATTCCTCGACGAGATCGGCGACCTCAGTGCCATGACGCAAGCCAAGCTGCTGCGTGTGTTGCAAGAACGAGAATTCACTAGAGTTGGTGGCGTGCAATCCATCAAGGTGGATGTGCGCATCGTGGCGGCGACGAACAAGAATCTCGAGGAGCTTGTCCGCAAAGGGCACTTCCGTGAAGACCTTTACTACCGCATCAATGTCATTGCGCTCTATTTGCCCCCGCTTCGGGAACGCGGCGAAGACGTCCCCCTCCTCGCCAAACATTTTCTGGCCAAACGAATCGAGGAGGACAACCGTCCGTCCCAAGAGTTTTCCAAAGATGCCGTCGACCTTCTGTCCCGCTATCCCTGGCCGGGCAATGTACGAGAAATGGAGAACATCATCGAACAGGCATTCATTTGGTCCAAGGGATCTGACACCATCACCCCCGAACATCTCCCGAACATTCTCAAGAACGACAGCCGATCCTCTTCACTCCACGACGACACACTCTCTGGCCGCCTGTCGCTCGAAAAAGCTGTCATGGAATTCGAGCGCGAGATTATCTTGGATGCCCTCAAACGAAAAAACTACGTCCAAACCCATGCCGCCGAATTGTTGGGAATCAGCCGCCGGATGCTCAAGTACCGCATGGACACGCTGGGAATCGGCAGACCCGATCAGGAAGTCAGCACCGAAGAACCTCCGGCAGTAGTGCAGGAATAGCACAACCATTTCCCTTGCTGCGTCTTTTTTTGCACAGTTTGATATATAATCTCCTTGCTAGTGTACGTAGTGTTGCGTTCAAGAAAACTACATATGGGCTGCAATCAGGCACAAGCCACACTCCATTGAGGCGGGGATGTTAACCCACTGAAATGGAACAAGAATTGCCTGTAAAATACGTAGTTGGCCATAGAGGACATCTGTGAACGTACCTTTGACTCAGGAATCGACGAAGAATAAGCCGACCTTGCTCGTGATTGACGACGAGACAGGACCTCGCGACGCCCTGAAGGTGATTCTCCGCCCCTTTTTCAATATACAGACAGCGGAATCAGCCAGTGCAGCGCTTGACGTGCTGAACTCCCAGCCAATCGACCTCATCACACTCGACCAGAAACTTCCAGATCGCCAAGGCATGGATCTCCTTCAGGACATCAAGCAGGACCACGCCGACGTTGAAGTCATCATCATCACCGGATACGGCAGCTTAAAGTCCGCCATGGACGGAATACGCCATGGTGCCGCCGGCTATCTGCTCAAACCCTTCAACGTCACGGAACTGCTTTCCCTCGTCAATCAAACACTCGAAAAGAAACAACGGCTCGATTTCCTCAGACGTTTTATCGGGACATCGACCAGTCTCTGGGGTTCAGAAACAGAAAGCGCACAAGCCTGGAAGGAACTGATCACGGGATACCAGGCGATCGGAAAACCGGCGTTAGACCATGAGCCCAGCTCTGAACCCATGCCGGACCTTCTCCCTCTGTTCTCCGACCTGCTTGAAGCGAAAGATCGCCAGTTGCTCAACCATTGTAGCCGAGTCAGTTTCTACGCCACCCTCTTGGCCAACCGCATCAACCTGACACTCGCTGAACAGAAATCGTTGGCGTTGGGGGCGTTCCTCCACGACATCGGCAAGATCGGGCCTGAACCCTATCACTTTGCCGACGATGAAATCAGTGGGACAGGAGAAGCTGTCGGTCATCGACATCACCCGGAGCAGGGTGCGAAACTCGTGTTACCGCTGGCACTTCCGGCTGAGGTAGGGCAGATGATTGCCTATCACCATGAACGGTGGGATGGCTCAGGCTATCCATTTGGACTTCAGGGAGAAGGCATCCCTCAACTAGCCCGCATTGTTTGCCTGGCCCAAACGTTCGACCATCTGACCGCAGAACTTCCTGGCCGGACACCCCTCTCGATTGATGACGCCTGCCAACGGATGCTTTCGTATGCCGGTACCCACTTCGAACCGAAGTTGACAGAGCTTTTTTCTCGCGTGGTCAAGGAATACAAAGCATCCCTTCCTGCTATGGCGATAGCGACTTCCCCGACCGACCGATCCGACTCTTAGCCCGCCAGCCTGTCTCGTTTAATTGGTGTGTTTGGTTTGTCTTGGTTATTTGGTTAAACCAGACTAATCAGATAAACCAGATAAACAAAACAAACCGGATCACTCAGACCGCTTCCCCTTTGCACCCGCGATGAGTTCCGCTGCTGTTTCACGCACTTTTTTCGTGATAGTTGGACCGCTCAGCATTCGGGCGATTTCTTCTTCTCGCCCCATCCCCTTGAGGACTCTGACCGATGTGGAGGTCCGTTGACTATCCAGGCCCTTTTCCACAAGCAGATGATGTTCCGCTTGGGACGCGACCTGAGGAAGATGGGTAATGCAAAACACCTGATGAAACGCCCCGAGCTTGCGCAGTCTCGTCCCCATGGCTGCAGCGACTGCTCCGCCGACTCCTGTATCGATTTCGTCGAACACCAGGACCGGAACCTGGTCCATCTCGGCCAATACCGTCTTGAGCGCCAACATGATACGTGAGAGTTCTCCACCGGACGCCACCCGAGCCAGCGGTCTCGGTGGTTCACCCGGATTGCTTGAGAGAAGGAACTCCACTCGATCATGCCCAGCCGGTCCGAACCCCTCAGCCGAGTCATCGACCGAGACCACGACCTGAAAGATCGCCTGCTCCATCTTCAACGCTGCCAGCTCCGTTCCCACCAGTGACGTCATCCGCTTGGCCGCATCAATTCGTTTCTTGGATAGCTGCGCTGCCAGCGTGCGAAGACGACGGGCCTCTTCGTCCAGCTGCGCGGTCAACTCGGCAGTTCTCTCCTGATGATTCTCCAATAACTGAAGTTCCTCCTGCACCCGTCTGCCAGACGCGACTACTGCCTCAACCGACCCTCCATACTTTTTCTTCAACCGTTGAATCAGGTCAAGCCGGTCTTCCACAACAGCCTGTCGGTCAGGGTCAGCCTCTAATTGTTGTGCATAGTCGCGCAGCCGCCCGGCAAGTTCTTTGAGAGAGATCGCCGACTCCGCCGCCGCCTGTTCGCAATCACCCATCGACGGATCGGTCTGGGCCAACTCTGCAAGGATTCGCCCGATCCGCCCGAGCCTGGTAAGGACAGCTTGCTCATCCGCCTGTAACTCGACATGCGCCTCGTGAGCCAATTCCCTGAGCCGATACGCATGTACCAGTCGCTGCTGCTCGCTACGGAGCCGCTCTTCTTCATCAGGTAATAGACCGGCTTGTTCGATCTCCCGAACCTGGAACCGCAACATATCCTCACGTCTTGCACGGTCGACGGCGTCACTCTCCAAGGCATCCAATTGCCTGAGCAATTCCTTCCATCCCTGATAGGCTTGCTCATACCTCCCGCGTAGCTCATAGAGACGTCCAAACCCATCGAGGGCGTCTAACTGTTTGGCGGTTGCCAACAATGATTGCTGCTCATGCTGGCCATGGATATCGACGAGGGTGCCTCCAAGTTCTTCGAGCACACGCAGCGGGCATAGACTGCCGTTGACATACACCCGGTGGCGACCCGACCGGGAGAGTACACGCCGAAGAATCAGCTCAGACTCGTTCCGACCAACGATTTCGTGTAGCCGCAGGCGTTGAAGGAGGGGATGGGTGTCCGGGAGGTGGAAGGCTGCTTCGAGCTGGGCCTCGTCTTCTCCGGAACGGATCTGGTCGGTTGAGGCTCGCCCGCCGACCAACAAGGCGATGGCATCAATAAGAAGAGATTTACCGGCCCCGGTCTCTCCAGTCAGGACCGTAAACCCGGACTGGAATTGAAGACTGAGCTGCTCAATGAGCGCGAAATTGACAATGCGCAACTCGGCGAGCATTACGGCAGATGACTACAATCCTTAGGCTGAGCCGGCTGGTTGCGCCAGCAGCGAATCGATCATTTCCTTGAACTGCCGCTTCGGTCGCGCCCCAACGAGTTTCTCCACGACCTGTCCGTTCTTGAAAAACAGAATTGTCGGGATGCTCATCACCTGATAGCGGCCTGCGACCTCTGGGTTTTCATCGGTATTGAGCTTCCGTACCTTCATCTTTCCTGCATACTCTTTGCTCAACTCCTCGATGACCGGAGCGACCATCTGACAAGGACCGCACCAAACGGCCCAGAAATCTACCATCACGAGTTCAGAGGCCTTTATGACCTCGGCGTCCCACGTCGCATCTTCGACTTTCAGAGCATCACCTGCCACGTCGCATTCCTCCTTCGCTGAGTACACGATAACAGTTGGAACCGGTGCGCATCGTATACCAGGCCTCTTCGAGGAGTCAAATCCGCCAGACCGGAACATGACTTGCCAGGGCAGGCAGAATGGCCGAGCGAGACGGACGAGATTGGTTGATCTGGTTTGTTTTGTTTATCTGGTTAGTCTAATTCAACCAAACAAACCAAATAGACCAAATAAACAAGAGAAACCAGCGGTCCTCGCGCGTCACGCGCAAAAACTTGTTCACCGTCCATACCCGCCCATCTCAGGCTGGGGCATGTCTGATTGTGGCCTCCCATACTGGCCCCCCGGCGTCGCCCATGGCAATCCCCTCTCTCCCCAGAGCAAGGGGCTGAGAATGTTCTTCAGCACAGCGGTTCCATAGTTTTCCGTCCAGCCAATTCCGGTTAAGCTGAGCATAAAGTTGTACTGGGCGCGATCGGGAAATTGCAGATAATACAGTCCAAGCGACCAACACTTGCAGGGATTCTGATAGAGGGCGACGACATCGTACTCTGAACTCTTGCCGGTCTTCACATCGTAGTAGCCCTTCGCGCCGACCGTCCACCCCCACGGTGTGCGAAACGCCCCTCCCGCTGTGAGAAATTGAATCTCAGGAGTCGGGGCATACACCTCGTTGAACGAAATCGGATTCCACACGTCTCCACGGCGTACGCGATTACCATCGTGCGTGAAACGCTGCCCTACTTGGAGATACCAGTAGTTGGACTGCTGAATCCTGAAGTCGGTGTTGAATTGACTCACCGACGATCGGTAGGGATCGAAAAACGCATCGATGGTCAGGTACTGGTTTATGGCAGGCTGCTGACCAGGGGCAGCCCCGGCGCCTTGTCCAAGCGCAGCATCTGCTAACTGAGCCGGCGTAAACTGAGGTGTCGTATTGCCGATCACAACCCGCATCCAAAGATCAGAAAACTTTCTCCCCACAATGCTCGTGGTCGCCGGCTGTAACGGCTGTGTCGCGGTTCCGAACAGGGGAGCCGCTCCAGGTGTGAAATCGCGAGCCTGCGTCTGCACCGCGCCGACGTGATAGCTCTGCGCCATCGTGAAATCCAGCCAATTGAAGCTGCTGCTGCCCCCTTGTTCCAACAGCCGGCTGCGGATCGCATAGGTCAGCAAGTTTTTCTTCGGCAGATCGTCCACCTGATCGATCTGAGTCAATTGTGACTGATTCGTCGGCGGGACATATTCGTACATCACACTGGGCTCAACGGTATGCAGCAAGGTATTGCCATCGTTCGTTCCGAAGCGGCGGCTCAGCTTCGACCTCGCATCAAGCCCCGCCCAAAAGGTTTCGCGATGCTGGTTTTCAGAATTTTGTAACCCCCGCGTGTAGTAGACCTCGCGCACTTTCACTTGGGGCGTCAAACCCACGATGTGGCCGAAATCTAGAACGCCAGTCGACAATCCCGGCAAAACATCTATTCGATTCTGGGTAAATCCCTGTTCGCGATAAAAGTGCACGAGGTTCATATCCGTGCCCAGCAGGACCGGCGAATTGAACATGGGAAGATTCGGCAGGCTGTAGCCGACTTCCGGCAGGCGCTGAAACGTATCCGGTCCTCCCGATTGCAACGGCTGCAGATATTGACCCAATAAGTATGTATGTCCGTATGCCAGACGTTGCGTCAACAACAAATTCGACTCACCGCTGCGAAGGGCTCGCTGGGCTCCCGAGTTGCTCAACTGTTGCAGATAACTCCGGTCGGTCACCAAGTTGGCTTGGACACGAAGCAACAAGTCCGGCGTGAATTGCTGTGTATGCGTCCCTCTGATCAGAGCCCGAGTCTGTTCTGCATTTTGTCCCGTCTGGCTCACGCCGGACACATTTGGCAACTCTGTCTGCTTCAAGACACTGACGAGCCACTGCCCACGCGATTGCTGGTCTAATACATACCGATACTTAAAATCGCTGCCATACCCAAGTTTCGAGTAGTATTGCGGGGAGATCGTCAGATCCTGGCTAGGATTGATGGCCCAAAAGAAGCTTTCTTGGAGGTGTGTGCCAAAACGATTGTCGTACCCGACAGTCGGAATGAGGAATCCGGTATTTCGCTTGGAGAGCGGAAAGGTCATCGTGGGAAGAGGAATCACCGGGACATCGTTCACGCAGAACCATCCACCCTTAAACGCCGCGTTGTCACCGACAGTCAGGTCAAGATCCTTGAACTTAAATCGCCAGGCCGGCGTCTCACCTGCCTGCGCATCGCAGTTCGTAAACCGGCCCTCTTTTACTCGATAATGCTCTTCTGAAAACCGTTGAATAAGACGCCCCTCCACCGAAGTATTTGTGGGTTTGAGATGCACCCGTCCGTGGGTGACCACCCCAGCCTCAGTATTCACGTTGAGTTCCAACCGTTCGGTCACAAGATCAGCCTTGGGATCGGTGAGCCGAACGTGGCCCATGGCAATCAATATACCGGGCAATATCTGGATGGTCATGTGATCGGCTGTCAGACGAATAGCGCCCTGGTTGACCACCACCGAGCCATCAGCTTCATACACTTCTGATTCCGGTAGATACTCGATTCGTTCTGCCCTAATATCGAGCGGGGGGCCCTCGGAGGATGTCGTCGTCGCCGCAGCACTCCCTGCCTGTGGAAGCAGTATCTCCAGCATCAACCAACCGACCAGGCATATCCACAGCCGCGTCGAGATCCCTCCCATGTCAACCCCGAAGCGGCGAAAACCCACAGCCACGGAACCATGCCTTGCACTCCCCCACGAGCATAAGCGATCCCGTCACACAGACCAGACCGTCCGGCATCGCCAGCTGTCTGGCCAACGCCATCGCATCGCTGAGCGACGATACGACATGCGGGTGAGACAGCAAATCTTCGAGCGAGGCTCGGAGTTCCTGCGCGGTGGCAGAGCGTGGATGATCCGCCTGCGTCAACACCACCTCATCGACTAGGCCTCTGAGCGGTTCGATAAAGCCTCGATGATCCTTGTCGCGCATCATCCCAAGGACAAGGACTACGGGACGGGACTGATGAGATCTGGCAGAGCGGGTGAGGAAATCAGCCAAGGCCATTGCGGCAGCAGGATTATGCGCGCCATCCACTAGAACCGTCGGGTGACGATCAACCACTTCCAATCGTCCCGCCCAGTTGACCTCACGCAAGCCCGCTCGTACCGCCTCAGCCGTGACTGTAATCCCCTGAGTTGCCACCGCTCCCAACAGCGTCAGCGCACAGCCAGCATTATCCAATTGATGGCGGCCCTCCAGGGCACAGGTCAGTCCGTCATAGTGCATGCCCAGCCCACGATAGGAAAATCGCTGCGGCGTCTCTCCCTCTGTGCAAAAATCCTCATTCAGACGAAACACCGGAGCCTGTCGTTCCCTGGCTATCTGTTCGATCGTCCGCCATGCGTCATCTTCGAGCCGCCCCAGTACCACCGGCACCCCCGGCTTGATAATGCCAGCCTTCTCGAAAGCGATCGATGAACATGTGTTCCCCAGATACTCCTGATGATCGAGGGCAATCGTCGTCACTGCACAGGCCATGGGTGTCACCACATTGGTCGCATCGAATCTGCCTCCCAGCCCAACCTCCAACACAGCTACGTCCACCCCGAAGTCGGCAAAGTGCTGAAAGGCCATCGCGGTCGTATATTCGAAGAAGGTCGGTGACAGGTCCGGTTGGCAAAGGGTCTGAAGCTGTTCGGTCAATCGTGCCACCTGTAATTCGGCGATCATTTCGCCGTTTACCCGTATCCGCTCTCGAAACTCCACAAGATGAGGCGAGGTATAGAGCCCCACTCGATACCCTGCAGACTGCAAAATCGCGGCGGCCATGGCTGCGGTGGAGCCCTTTCCATTCGTACCGGCAATATGCAGCGTACGGTACCGGGTCTGCGGCATGCCGAGGCGCACCATCAACGCCGTCATCGTCGCAAGACCCAGTTTAATGCCATGCTTTTGCAGACGATACAAATAGGCGACGGCAGAGGAATAGGTCATGGTGTAACCGGGCAGGAAGGAGACTAGCCGGGATTCTTCATGAAGGATCTGGACTCAAAAATGCGCGACCAGCGTGCTTAGAGTTTCTTTCAGTTGTCTGCGCTCCACAATCATATCGATCATGCCATGCTCCAACAGAAACTCCGCTCGCTGAAACTGATCCGGCAGCTGCTGTTTTATGGTCTGCTCGATCACACGGGGACCGGCAAAGCCGATCAGCGCTTTCGGTTCGGCCAGAATCACATCGCCCAACATGGCGACGCTGGCAGTGACGCCCCCGAACGTGGGGTCGGCCAACAGACAAATAAACGGGAGTTTGGCCTCGCCTAGCTTGGCGACAGCGGCAGACGTCTTGGCCATCTGCATCAGGGAGAGAATCCCCTCTTGCATCCTGGCGCCTCCGGAGGTCGTGACCAAAATGACCGGCAACCTGGCCTCCAGTGCGCGATCGATCGCCCGACAGATCTTTTCCCCGACAACCGACCCCATGCTGCCACCCATAAAACTGAAGTCGAACACGCAAAGCACCACACGCCGGCCGTTCATCATCCCTTCGCCAATCATCATGGCATCTTTGCGGCCGGTCTTCCCCTGGTGCGCCTTCACACGATCCTTGTACGACTTCGTGTCCTGAAAGTTCAGCGGATCCTGGGGACCGATCTCCGCATCCCACTCTTTGAACGTCCCGAGGTCGACCAAGAGCCCAATGCGCTCCATGACAGAAATGGGGAAATGATAGTCGCACTTTGGGCAGACCTTATTATTTCGCTCGACTTCTTTGCGATAGACGATTTCCCGGCAGTGGTTACACTTGAGCCACATCCCCTCAGAAATCTTGGACCGCTTTGGAAGTTCAGGCTCAGTCGTCTTCTGTTTTCTAAACCAGGCCATAACGCGCTCCTTTTAGTCGCGAGCGGGACTCGTTATTCGAGCGAGACTCGCGCGACTGGCGCGAAAAGCGGGACAGGTCGGAAGTGTCATCTTTGCGAGTCGCGCTTTTCCCGCCAGTCTCGCCCGTCTCGCTCACAATTCACGCACGAAGAAGATGGCAGAATACCATAGCCGTCTTCATCACGCACGTAGATTTCCCCTCGATGAAGGTAACAGTGGGACGGTCAAAAGAGCTGGCCTCCAAACGCGATCTGGAACATCATCGTCAGTCCGACGGCCACGCTCCCAAGACTCGCCAGCCCCTGGACCGCGAGAAAGACAGGCCGCCCGAGGTTCAGCGACCACAAGACTGGAAGGCTCACCACCATCCCGACCAGCATCATCCCCAGGATCGAGCCAAACCCGAATACGGCGATGTACAGCAACCCCTCCGACACCGATCGCGCAGACGACAACACAATCAACAACAACGCCGCCGACCCGGCCAGACCATGAGCCATGCCGATACAGAACGGTCGAACAGAATCACGCCACCAGTGTATATGCCCATGATCCTCTGCCAGCGCATGACTATGCAGGTGGACATGCCGTTCACCGTCATGGTCGTGCGTATGCACATGCCAGCGTTCTCGGACCAACCGCACCGCGAGTATCCCGCCGAGAAACACAAGCATGACACCGACACCAAACTCAGCCGCCAACGCGAAGGGTTCAGGGATCGATACACGAAGCACCAACACCACTGCCCCGGCCAGCAGCAAAACGACTGTATGCCCAAGCCCCCAGCTGAATCCAATCATGCCGGAGGCGCGGAGCGAAGGCCGTTGCGCCAGCACCGTGGATACGGCAGCTAAATGGTCCGTATCCAAGGCATGGCGAAGCCCCAGTACCAACCCAAGTCCTAAAATGGTCAGGAATTCAGTGTCCAGCATGAGAGATCAACAGGGATCAGCCGACACAGGTGTCAACGGCACGATGGGACCTCAGCCACCCCGAGCATGCATTTCGAGATGGGGGTCTTCGCGAAGTTTTTCAATACCGATGAGCCCCCCGACACGCAACCCGTCCCGTTCAAGCGCCTTGCGCTCTTCCGCGCCCCGATCGCGGCGGCCTTCCCAGCCGGCGCGGATCAAGGCCCGCATCTCG
>JACQEY010000188.1 GCA_016200355.1 Nitrospirota bacterium | reverse complement strand
TATCGTATGGAATATCGTAGGAGACCCCCTGTGGAAAACTCTTCGATACCTTGTCCATTTCCTTCCGCACTCGCTTCACCGTGTCGAGGGCATTGGCGCCCGGCGATAGGAAGGTCAAGAGAAACACATTGGGTTTGCCGTTCCACCGGCCCTCGAGACTATAGGATTGAGCGCCCAGCTCGATCCGGGCTACATCTTTTAGACGGATCATCGACCCGTCTGGGAGCGCCCGGACGATCATCTCCTCGAAATCCTTCACGTCCGTGAGACGGCCTTGTGTGATCACCGGGATCGTCAGTTCGGTGCCTTTCGGCGCCGGTTCTCGCCCGATCGTCCCAGCTGGAAAGTCTCGATTTTGTTCACGGACAACATTGGCAATGTCGGTGGGAGTGAGGCTGAGTTGTGCCATCCTTGTCGGGTCCAAGATCAGGCGCATCGAGTAATTCTGTCCGCCGAAGACCACTGCGTCTCCGACACCGCGCAACCGTTTGAGATTATCGATCACGTTGAGGAGCGCGTAGTTGGAGATAAAGACGGTATTTTTCGTGGGATCGCTGGAACTGAGCGCGACGACGGCCAGCAGGTCCGGCGACACTTTCTTGACCGAAATGCCTTGGCGGACAACTTCGGGCGGCAACTGGGGCTCCGCCAGCTTCTGGCGGTTCTGGGCCTGTACCTGCGCGATGTCCACGTTCGTTCCAATCTCGAACGTGAGCTTGATGGTCATGTGGCCGTCATTGGTGCTGGTCGAGTCGTAGTACAGAAGGTTATCGATGCCGGGAAGCTGTACTTCGATCGGGCGCGCGACTGAATTTGCGATCACTTCCGCGCTCGCGCCGGGATAGTCCGCGTCAATCTGGACGACGGGCGGTGTGATTTCCGGAAACTGGGCGATAGGCAGGCCTTGTAGGGCGACCAACCCCACGACGACAATCACGATGGACAGGACCGAAGCGAAGATCGGCCGATCGATAAAAAAGTGCGGGATCATTTTGCCTGCTCCGGCTTCGCATCTTTCGGCTGGCCGGAAGCGGCTGGGTCGGATTGATGATACGGAACGGTTTTCACCGGCGCGCCCGGTGCGATCATGTGGAATCCCGCGATGATCACCCGCTATCCCTCGCGTAACCCGTCTTCGATGGACCACTCACTGCCGCGCCAGGATGTGGCCCTAACAGGACGGATCTCCACCTTATTGTCAGCCCCGACGACAAAGACGATGGGCCCCTTGGGTCCCTGCTGGACGGCGCTCTGGGGGACCAGGATGACGCCGGTTCTCAGCGCGCCCAAAATACGGACTTTCACGAACTGTCCTGGGAACAGGACACGATCCGGATTAGGGAAGATCACGCGAAAGTCTCTGGTGCCGGTGGCCGAGCGCACACCGACTTCGAGCAAATCAAACTTGCCTTCATGGGCATAAGTACTGCCGTCCGTAAATGTGATGACACCGCGCAGTTCGTAGAGTGTCGCGCCTTGGATCCGATTCGTCGCTCGGTCCCGCAAACGTTTGAGGACAAACGTTTCCGGGGCGCTCGCGTTCACATACATGGGGTCCAATTGGTGGATCGTGGTCAGTAAATCGGTCTGCGCGGAGATGAGGCGTCCTTCATAGAGCCGACTCCGCTCGATGCGGCCACTGATAGGCGCAGTGATGAGCGTGTTGTCGAGATCGAACTTGGCCTTCACCTGATCGCCCTTGGCCCCCTCCAGCGCCGCCTTGGCAGCCAATTCCTCCGCCACCGCATCATCCACATCTTTTTGGCTAACCGCCTGTTCCGCCAGCAGCGGTTTCACGCGAGCAAAATTTTGCTTGGCTTGCACCAACCTAGCCTCTGCCTGCGCCACCCTGGCATTGGCGCTGCTCTTGGCCGCTTTGAACGGAATCGGATCGATTTGATAGAGCCGGTCACCTTGCTTGACGTCGCGCCCCTCCGTAAAAAACCGCTCTTTGAGAATACCCGTCACCTGGGAGCGGATTTCGACCGGTCGCGACGCTTCGGTCTGACCGATGAACTCCGGTTCGTCCGGCATCGTGCCAGACGACACCGTGACCACCGGCACCTCCGGGATGGAAGGAGCCGGCGTGGAGGCCGCCTCCTGCTTGCAGCCGAGCCAGCTTGTTACCAGTAGACTAGCCAGGAAGATGGCAACAAATCGACACGTTCGCTCGCTACCGGACATAACTGCGTTCTCCGTACAAATGGCTGCATCACACATGATGGATCTTGTTCTTGCCCTGAAGGAGTGGTGATTCTATCTGTTTAGGATCAAAGTCAACAAGGTCCATTACCAGCAAGAGCGGGAAAATGACGGTCATGAACACAACCAACCAAGACATGAGTGCGCTCAGCTCCCTTTTCGTTTGTCTTTTAGATTTAAGTAAGATGAACCGGCACGGCCAACTTTCGTAATCTCTTCTACGGTACATCTGGTCAAGCAGCCTGCTGCACGAAGTTCTGCTCCTTGTTGCCACAACTTGGTCAACAATTCCTTGCCGTTGACATCGACGAACGTCACGTCGGTCAAGTCGATCACCGCGCCACTCTGTTGGTTTCTAGAGATCTGACGCCAATAGGAATGGAGTTCCTCTACCCAAGGACCTGCGAGTTTGCCTTCAAGGATAATCGACATGGAGGCCTGCGCTGCATCTCGCTGCCCGGTGATCTTCAGCATGTCCTGCCCCTCTCGCTCGTGTATTTCCGCAGAGGCTGTTCCATCACACAACACTCGGCCCGCTTAGTTCTGCAATCGCCGAAGGAGGGCATAAAACGCCGGCACCTTTACCACGTCACCCGTCGGGAGGGTATGCACGGTGTGAATATGACTCGGGCCGGTACGAAGAAGCGTAAACCGATCCGGCGGAAACAGCCTCTCTAAATCATTTTCGTTCACCATGCCGGGTGTAATCTGATGTTGAAATACCCGCGCAAGGCCGGGAGGT
>JACQEY010000194.1 GCA_016200355.1 Nitrospirota bacterium | reverse complement strand
GTTCCGGAGATGGACTTGCCGACCTCGGTTGCGGTGAGCTGGGTTGCGGAGGGACGGTATCGATCTCGGTAGTATCTTCCGGAGCGCTGGCTAACGCAGCCAGTTCTTCTCGTGCCGCAAGCGGCAGAATCCCCCCTTTACTTCGGTCGAAAGCGGCCTGAGCGACCATCTTGGAGGAGATCACCCTCGCTTGCTCGGCAAAGCCATAGGTCAACGCAAGATCACACACCTGATTGATAAGACGAGGATTGCCTTTCGTCAAACGATGCACCAAGGCACAGGCTTTATTCGTAAACAATGAGGGATGTCCGCCTGCAATCTGCAACCGGTGACGAATGTAATGCCCCGTCTCCGTCTCCGAGAGCGGTTCCAAGTGATAGTCGACGACAATCCGTTGGGCAAACTGGGTCATGTCGATCCGCTGCAGTAATGAATGGAGGTCCGGTTGGCCGGAAAGGATGATCTGCAGTTTCAACGTTTTCCCATCATTCAAATTGGACAGCAGACGCAGTTCTTCGAGCAGTTCGGCACCAAGACTCTGGGATTCATCGATAAGAAGAATGACCCGTCGGTGCTGTTTGGATTCCTGAATCAGAAAATCCGAGAAGATGTGATAGGCCTCGACCGGGTCCAGTTGTTTTTTGCTCAACCCGAGGGAAAGCAGAATCCAGGGCAGGAGGTGTTCAATGTCGTAGCGGGCGTTCGTGACGAGACCGATCGAATGCTTCGCCCCGTGTTCTGCAATAAGCTTCTGTAAGAGCGACGTCTTGCCCATCCCCGGATCGCCGGTGAGCACCATAAACGGCGCCTCGTTGATAAGGCCGTATTCCAAGATGCTGTAGGCCGCGCGATGCGTCGAGCCAGGGTACAGAAAGTCGCTATCCGGCAGGAGCGCGAAAGGTTTGGTCCGAAGATTGTAAAACGACTCGTACATTCAGCGTTCGCCTTCCGACAGGAGGCATGGGAATCTAGTGAGAAAGCAGCTTTCGCATACTAGCAGGAGTCGCAGCTAATTGCCCGGCCTTGTTCAGCACCGTCCCCAACACAGGACGGGAATTCTTGACCAGCGACAAAGCGCGCTGCACCTCCTCGACCGTCGTTTTCCCCTCCTCCACGACAAGGAGCAGCGCGTCTGTGTAAGGTGAAAACGCAAGTACATCTGCCGTGTGAAGCAACGGTGGAAGATCGAAAATGACGATCCGCGCGGGATAGCGATGCTTGAATTCTTCAACCAATGCCACCATTTTAGGCGACGTGAGAATCTCAGTCGAGTTCGAAATTGCCCGTCCACCAGGCAGTAAGACAAAACGGCCGATCCCGGGGTGCACCAACAAGTCTTCGACGGGTTGATTGTCTAACAAGTAGTCTGCGAGGCCTGGGCAATCATCGAGGCCAAAGACTTCATGGACGCTAGGATTGCGGAGATTCGCATCGACAAGCAGCACGGTCTGCGTGGTCTCCATGGCGAGACTCACCGCCAGATTCACGGCAGTCAACGTTTTGCCCTCGCCGTGTCCCGGACTCGTGACTCCCAATACATTCCAGTTATTTTCTCGAAGGCGATGCATAACCTGGGTCCGCAAAATCTTAATGGCATCAACGAAGGAGCCCTTGTCGTACGCAGCCATCACGCGCCGCTGACGAAGCACAGAGAGTGGAATATCCAGCGACCTCGTCCTGGTATACACGATGGGGAGAGGTAAGGCTTGGCCGCCGGCAAGTCTGCCGGCTTGTGACCTGGTATCAGACTGACCCTGTTGGTCTTTATACAGCTGCAGCGCAGTCCGAAATCGGTCCATGGATTCTCCCAAAACGACGGAAAGTTGGAGGTCTGAGGTTGGAGGGTTCAGCCTCTTGCCTTCAGCCTCTAACTTCTAACCTCATGCCTCTAACGCTCTTCACAACCTACTCTATGCCAAATCGCCTCAACGCGGCAAACCACAGCACATCTAACGGCATCACGAACGCATGCAGCAACGCGAGGATCGCGACGAATGCGCCAACTCCGGCTCCCTGAAGGAGGTGCCGACGCTTCACGGCGCGGGAGAGATCCTGTTCGTTCGGCATGAAGGGAATCACCGCCAACGGGGACAACTGGGTGAGCCGCGCAAGCTGTTCCGGCGTGCGTATCGAATGGTCCAGCGATTCTGCGGCGGCGCCGGAGCCGAGTCCGCCGGCGAGGGCCAGAATAAATCCCAGAAGCACAATGGCAGTCCGGTTGGGCTTGTCCGGCTTCTCCGGCAAGCTGGGCGGATCGATGAGAGAAAACCGCTCGCCTTTTCGCTGAACCTCTAAACCTTCCGAGACCTTGGCCTCCAGTAGCCTGGACCGGATGTCCTGATACTTCTGTCCTGAGGTGTCGCGATCGCGGGTCAGGAAGAGATAGTCGGGCTCCATTTCCGGAGTCCGTTCGAGGCGGGTGGCATAGTTCTCGAGCCGCCGCTTCACAGCCGTGCGAGTCGTCCGCAGGGCGTTCAAGGATGAGGTCGCGGAATTGAGCTGTGCCTGGAGATTGATATAGGCAGGGTTTTCCGGTCTGAGCATCGGCTTTCGAAGAGGGACAGTTTTGAGCTGTCGAACTTCCCGTTCCAAGGCTTCAATCGTGCGACGGGCCTGAATGACGTCGGGGTGTTCGCTGCCTAAACGCTTCGAGGTGGTAGCCAGCGAGGCGCGGGCGTCGAGGAGTTGTTTAGAGGCTTCCTCGATCTCGGGAGGCTGTCCGGTCTCCTTTTCCAAGGCCTCGATTTCCTCCTTCATCTTCATAATGTCAGGGTGGTCGGGAGACCGATTGGCCGAGGCGCCGGCATATTCCGCATGCAGGGCGCGCAAGCGCTCGGCTGAGTCCAGGATGCGTTCTCCCGTCACGGACATGATCGGGGTATTCGGTTTGATCGTGGCGAGCTCACCCTCAAGGTAGTTCTTGCGTTCCTCGAGGGTTCGAATCTGCTGGTCGATGTCCATGAGTTCTCGATCAGACTGACTCAAGAGCTGCAAATTCAGGGGCATCAGTTCCGGCAAGGCGCCACTCGCCCGTTGCTTGAACGTGGCAATCTTCTCATCCACCTCGCTGATGTGCTTGGAAAGATTCTCCGCCTCCTGTTGGAGGAAAGACGTGGCTTCCTGCGCCTGCCGCTCCCGGCTCTTCAGATTCTCGCCCAGGAACAGGCTGGTCAGCTCGTTGGCGACCCTCTGTGCCAAGTCGGGCGAGGTGCTTTGATACGCCACGGTGAACGCGATGGTGGCCTTCGTCGGACTTTGGGTGCGTTTGTTCACGACGTCGGCGCTGATCACGTCGACCGCGATATCTTTGGTGAACCGCTTCACGACTTCTTCGGCGGGGTTGGCCTGACGTAGGTCTGGGTAGAGATTGTATTGTTCTACGACCTTCCACAAGGTCGTCCGGCTCATGACGTGTTGCTTGATCGTTTCGATGCGCTGATCGGCATAACTGGTAATCGTCGAATGCACGAGTTCGGATGGAATTTCCTGTTCTTCGATAAGAATGGTCGCCGTGGATTTGTAAGTTGCAGGCCAGAGGAATGCAGCGGCGAGGCTGAGGCCCAACAGAACGCCACCAGCCAGAACAATCAGCGTTCGTCTCCGATGAAACATAGCCACGTAGCCCTGAAGACTCTGGACCGGTTCGGATTCTTGTGAGTGCGCCTGGGTAGTCATAAATGAAAAATCTTAGTTGGAAAAAGCCAGTTTCGGAGGATAGTACGTTAGCATGAACATCGTGCCATTGGACATGGCGACATCTGAAAAACCGTCCACTTCGCGACGTCGATAGGTATAGGACAGCTCAAGCTTCCACCACTCTAAAAACTTCCAGGCGATCGTTGGTGTGGCAGTGATGTAACGCTGCTCTGGAAAGTTGCCCCCGTCCGCGCGCTGCGTGATACTTGAGACAATATAACCTGATCCGTCGAAAGAAGCAGTCAGGGTTTCGGTAAGATCGCGAGAAACTGTCAGGCCAGCCCGATCTGTTTGGATCAACAGGCCGAATCCACTCGGCACAATATTCCGAGAGCCTGAGACTTCGACGGTCGTGTCTTCAAACTTCTTTGTGAGATTACCGCCGAACAGCCAGACGGTGCTCTGAGCCTTGATGCTATCACCGGCTGTTTGGCTCGATGAACTCACAAAACTGGGTCCACCGTATGCCGTTCCAGTCAGAGTTTCTGTGAAAGCATGAGTCAGACTCAGGTTCGCACCCGGGAAACTGGCGTGAATTGGCAAGGATGCGTTGGTCGTATAAAAAGTATTGTATGAACCGGTCAACTGGATTTGATCCTGTTCGGTCAATTGATAGAGCAGCCTGCCGGAACCGCCAAGGAGTTGATAGTTTACCAGGCCAAGGCTCAAGCCATTCTCATAGGTGGTGTCGTTCAATTGAAAGCTGGATTGGACCGACAGTTTCTCAGTGATGCGCCTGGTCCAGGACGGATTGGCCGTCCATTGGTTCCGTTGTGTAAAGCGCAGAACCAGGCCGGTGGTCAGCAGTTCACCCATCAAGGTATTGTCGCGAGCAAATCCGCCAGTGAAGTCAAGGAGATCGGTCTCAGTCTTATAGCGCAAGGTCAATGGCAAGAAAATGTTGGTGAAACTACTGTTTTGTCCGCCGTAGTAGGACACGAAATCGGCTGCGACCCTGCTACTGACTTCAAGGCGCTCTGTCTTGCCGGAAAACTCTGCCGCCGGCGATACAAAATAGCCATAGGACACATCGTGCGGGAACGGCGTAAGCAGTAAGTTATCGTTGTACACGCCCTTGACTCCGATCGACGGCAAGAGGGACCACTCAGCCGCCTCGCTTTGGCACACCATGCCAGATCCTATAATGCAGATCCACAAGATGAACTGCCCAATGCTTCTCCAACTACGAGATCGACCACAGCTTCCAATCTTATGCCCCAATTGCATTGGTGCCACAGCCGTTACGGCACCATGACGACGTCGCCACGCTGCAAGAGAATATTCTGCTCCAGACCCTGTCCCTTTCGGAGATCGCCATAGCGGAAGGGAAATGTTTGTTGTTGCCCCTTACTCCGCCTGATGACCTTGATGTCATTTTCCGCAGCAAAGGGTGTCAACCCTCCGGCTAAACTTAAGGCTTGGAGCACATCGGTGTAGTGGCCGATCAAGTACTCTCCCGGCTTGGTAACGCGTCCCACGACATACACTTTGTAGCTGAGCACCTTCATGACTGCGACAGACACATTTGGATTTGGAATGTATCTCGTCAGCCGTTTCACAAGATCGGCACGAATCTCTTCGACCGTTCGATCTTCGGCCTGGATATCCCCCACAAGGGGAAACGAAAACATGCCGTCCGGGCGTACGACAACCTCCCTGGTGAGCTGTTCGTCCTTCCACACGGAAACCAGCATGACATCTTCAGCTCCGAGGCGATAGCCTGGATCGACCGCTGGAGGGGTTTCCTGGGCTCCCCTGACATCTTCTGGAGCGAGGAACAACGTCCCTCCCGCCATGACCGTGGCGACCAGGACCACGGCTCCCGCGGCGTGCAAAACTGAAAGAATGTAACGAGACATAGGCGTTGTTTTACCCCCTCATTTGAGCAAGCACTTGTTCCGCCTCCTGACGCCCTTGAAACGTTTCAGCACTCTTCAGGGCCTTCGAGAGGTAGGCACGAGCCTCAGCGGTCTTTCCAGACTGATAGTAGGCCATCCCGAGATGATAATTCAGCGTGGGGACTTCTGGCGATTTGGCAACCGCATTTTTCATGAGACGAAGCGCATCCTCCTGTTGCCCCATCTTGAAGCGTACCCATCCCAGCGTATCCAGAAACAGCGGATGCGGTGCATCTTTCTCGAAGTCGCGACTCAGCGCAAACGCTTTCTGTAAACTCTGGGAATCGCCTTTGTAATCGACCAGCAAGACGGCCAGGTTATTCGCAACCAGCACGTTACGAGGATTCAGTCGCAAGGCTCCCTCATACGCGGTGATGGCATGATCGATCTGGCTCTGAGTGGAATAGGCCGATGCCAGCAGCATGTACAACTCTTCGCTGTCCGGGTTGGCCTTCAGACCGGCTTGAATCACCTGAACCGCCTGGTCCGGCTGTTTCTGCACCAGCCACAACTGTCCCCAATCGAGCCAGAGCGTGATCCATTTGGGGTTCACGCGGGAAGCCTCCCGAAACTGGTCATCAGCTTCCCGGGAATGGCCGGTGAGGGCCAGCACTTCACCTAGTAGCCCATGGCCAAACAGATGATTGGGCCGTGCGGCGAGCAACGCATCGAGGCGAGTCTTCGCGCGATCGGCATGGCTTTGCGCGACATCCAGTTTCACCAGAGACAGGAGCGGCTCAGGATCGTTCGGGGCGAGAGCCGTCGCACGCTCATACGCCACGCTGGCTTTG
Source organism: Nitrospirota bacterium (assembly GCA_016200355.1). Taxonomy (GTDB): domain Bacteria; phylum Nitrospirota; class Nitrospiria; order Nitrospirales; family Nitrospiraceae; genus Palsa-1315. Next base: position 1,649 of record JACQEY010000194.1, on the reverse strand, counting down.
TCGAGTTGTCCCTGCGCCTGACGCAAGCGTCCTTCTGCCATGATGGCGACAGCACTATCTTTCGATGCGGCGCGGAGGCGCTCGAGCGTGCGTTCCGCTTCAACCCAATTCTTCGTCACGAGATCTACCATCATCAACATGTCGAGCGCGGCCACATCATCCGGCCGTTGCTTCAACAAGTCGTCGAGTCGAGCACGGGCCTGTTGGTGACGACCGCTCTGGCTCTCTAATGCCGCAAGTGACCGTCTGGCATCGACCTGCCCGGGATAGAGCGCCACGGCGTGCTCGAAGCTTTCCTTCGCAAGATTGTTTTCTCCGGTCAGCAGATAGGCCTGGCCGAGCAGGAAATGCACCGTCGCCAATTCCGGCTGGTCATGCAGCACGGTTCGAAACGCCTGCACGGCATCGGTTCCACTCCTCCTGGCAAGGGCCATCCGACCCGAGAGAATCAGCCCATCTGACGAACGGGGACTCTCCTTCATGACCTCTTGCACCTGTCGCTCTGCCTCCGTCTGTTTGCCTGCGATAAAATCCATCTCGGCTAATTTAATCGTGGCTTCGAAGCCAGCCGGCTTCTGCTTGTAATCCTTGACCAGTGTGGCATATTGCTCACGTGCCTTAGCATCCTGCCCACTCTTGAGGTACAGCGATGCAAGGCTGAATTGGATCTTCGTCGAATGAGGCAACTGGGCCACAGCCTCCAGGAGTGCCTGCTCTGCAACACGAGGGTCCTTCCTGGTACTGAGAAAATCTGCCAGTAGGAGACGGCGCTCTTCGCTATTCTGGTCGAGGGCGATGGCCTCGCGCAAGACCTCCTCCGCCTTCTCATGCGCACCTTGCGCATCGAAGAACCGGGCGAGCCTGAGCCGGTGATCGAACAGCGTGGGTTCCGCCTGGATCATGCGGCGAGCCACCCCCTCCGCACCGGCCAGATCTTTCGCCTGAACCAGAATCGTATACAGATTATTCAGGAGATCTATGTCTTTTGGATGAGCATCCAGCGCCCGCTGCAACGTGGCCTCCGCATCACGATAGCGCTGTTGTTGGCTATAGAGCGTGGCCAGCAAGATCGCCACGTCGGGCTCGGTTGGAAATTGCGACCGCAGAGCCTCGGCTTTGCTCATCGCGTCAGGGAGTTGCCCCTCCACAGCCAACACCGCAATCTTCAGGGCCTTCGCTTGAGGATGCTGAGGATCTTTCGCTAGCACCTTGTCGGCGGTTGAGACGACTTCCCCGGTCAGACGGGCTTCGAGATAGTACTTGGCAAGGGTAATTAATCCTGCGGTATGATCAGGAACCAGTTCTACCAACTTTTGGTACAGCCCCACAGCGTTGCGCCAGTTTTTTTCCTTCTCCTCGACTTGCGCAAATAGAAAATAGGCATCAGCATCCTTCGGATCGATTTTGAGGACATTGCGAAGTGCCACGCGAGCTTTTGGAAAGTTTCCAGCTTCAAGGTATTCTTGCGCGCGCTCGCGGTACTTGGCCTTCCGCTCCTCCGGCCCGCCACAAGCGACAAGCGCGACCGCCATAACCACGATGATGATGTTCCGGTAGTTCATGGTGTTACCTCCCGCACCCCTTCCCCCTACAGCCACATCCGAATCGCCAACCCGAGCAAGACCCAGAGGGATACCAGTCCGAGTTGC
>JACQEY010000180.1 GCA_016200355.1 Nitrospirota bacterium | reverse complement strand
GCACCCGCCTCAACTCCTGCACACTCATCCGCACCGTCTCCTCTCTGACCATGCTGCCCTCCCAGTGAGGGCCAGGAGTCTACACAAGAGGACATTTCTACTTTGGTCAAAGCGGACATTCTCATGTTGGGATTACACGAACGACTGGTTACTTACCTCACTGGGGCGGTGAAGACGCCTGCCATCCACTGGCGAGGTCGGCCACAATCGACCCAATGATGACCTTGGCCTTCATGCGAATCGGAATGCGCCGATCATCGTTGGTAAACCACACCCGGATGTTACCCTGGTTGAGGAAGAGACCTTGGAACGGCATGATCACCAACACACGAGCCGTTTCAACGTCCCCCCACTGGCCACTAATAGTCTCGATCTCCTCAACCAGCACGTCCAGTTTGCGATTCTTTTTATCGTGATGCACATTCATCGTCAGAGATGAGCCGGGCTGGAACGATAATGTACTACGCGCATAATAGAGACAGGAGATGACGTCTTGGGTGCCCGTCGGCATCTCCAATGTTTCAGTCGTCCCGCCTTTGACAACTGTGACCCTCCCCTCTTTCTGATGAAATGTGTACTCAAAGTCTTCTTTCTTCTTCCCTTCTCGCCGCCTGAAATTCAAATGCTCCGGAAGCAGCGTGGCAGCATCTACAATTGACTCGACTCGGTTATCAACGGGAAAGAACTTGGTGATGATGGGCCTAGACTGCGCCGTGGTGATCAATTTCGCCAGCGGCCGTTCTCCGTCCGTACCGGCAGCACTGACCGCCATCACAGCTGTGCCGGCCGTGATATTCAGCCAAGAAATTTCGTAGGTGAGCTGCTCCCCGACATGGAAGGACCGCGCTGAAGAAAGCTCGCCAGCCTCAGCCCACGAAACCACGCCGCTCATGGCACTCAATATCAGACATACCAATACGAGCCGAGTGCGAGAAAAAAGAGTACGCAGCAGTATACTGCCTCGCTGGTGATGACGAAGAGGCTGTTGAAAATTCATTTGAGATAGGCGTAGGGGAGGTTACGGTGGGACGAAGATACAACTCTATTTTCTCGGCCTCAACAATCTGCGGATAAACTATTTTGGTGGGCGAGAACTTCGGTGGTCCCCCATGTGCCTGCGACGAGATGTGGCGAGCGACACAATGGGAGAACACTCCCGCAGGATGCTCAAAAAGGCCGTTCAGCAAGGCCGCAGCCGAAGAAAGCACCGGAGGCGTAGCCTCTGGGCTACGTTGAGGATGCTTTCGAGG
>JACQEY010000014.1 GCA_016200355.1 Nitrospirota bacterium | reverse complement strand
GTGCCCTCTTTGCTCGCAGAACGCGCACAATCAGAATGTGCTCGTTCGATGCGCGCAGTCGAGGGCAGCCTGGTCACTCCCTCAAAATACAGTGGAAAATGAATGAAGAATGGAGGGAGAGCGTACGGTCTATTACTCTCCTCTGCTCGCGCAACGCGCGGTCGCGAAAGGCCCGAGCGCGGTGGGCGGCTGGCAGACCTTTCCTCTCGTGAAAGGTGAAACGAGAAACCTAAGCTGTTGTTGATTTTCAGTGGGAGACAGATGGTGCTTTACAAAAGACGATATAGCAATGCAGACCGATCGCGGAGCGAAATCTTGTAAAAAATATTCCCGCCCCCCTTGTTTTTTCAGGGCAATGGAGAGGAACGGATGAAGTCTACTGCGTCCGCCAAATCATGACCCGGTTCGACGCCTGATCCGCGACCAGGAGGTATTGGCCGGAGAGACTGACGGAGTTCGGGCCGTTCAGTCCGGTCGCCGTCACGTTGGATGCGTTAGAGGTGAAGTCCGGTTGTCCCAGCACGCGATTGGCCGGGACACCGTTGCCGGTCGGCCAAGCATTCCAGATCATCACCCGGTTGTTGTAATAGTCGGCGACGAAGATCTGGGTACCGTTGGCGGTCACTCCCGAAGCGCTACCGGATTCAAAATTGTGGTTGTTCGTGCCGAAGACGTTCGACGTGAAATCGGCTTGGCCCAGCACCAGGTCGGCACTGGCACCGTTCGATGTCGGGAACGAATTGAACACGAGCACCCGATTATTATCTAGGTCGGCCACCAGAATCCTCGTATCGTCGCTCCACACCCCGAAGGGGTCCGACAGCTGCGTGGCACTGAGACCGGGAGTGGAACCGGTAAATGTCGATTGACCGAGCACGAAGGCAGCATTCGGCTGATTGGCCGTGATGGGCAGGTTGTAGATGGTGACACGATTGCAAACGTTATCGGCGACAAAGAGATGGGAGGCTGTGGCATAAATGTCCCGTGGACCTCTCATCGTGTTTTGCGTGCAGGCATAGAGCCCTGGACTATTCGGATCAGGCGCTCCTATGGAGAAGTCGGCGCTGGGATGGCTGGTGGTTGGGATGGAATTGAACACCTGGATTCGTGAGTTGTTAATGTCCGCAATAAATAGCTGCGTGCCGTTGTCGGCGACAGAAGCGGGGCTATCCAACTGATCGCTTGCGAAGCCGGTATTGCTCGTTACGAACGCGGCTTGTCCGATGACAATGTCGGCATTGGGTCCTGGTGCAGTTGGAATCGAATTGAAACCCAACACTCGTGAGTTAAATTGGTCGACCACCCAGAGGGTGCCGCCTCCACCTACCACTCCGGCGCCGGGTACATCGAGACCGGACTGTGTGGTGAGCGAAAAACTTGACACAAAATCCGGTTGGCCGATGACCGTATACGCCGCCTGCCCATTTGCGAAGGCCAGGAATCCAGCAGGCGGTCCCGCTCCTTCACCCGCTGGCAAGAGCGATGGGCCGTCTGATTCTCCGCAGGCGGCGAGGAATGCGAAAGCGGTCAGGAGACTGGCTCTGAGGATGTGTGGTGCGATCATCGTTCTGTGTCCTCTGTCGTCAGGGTTTTCCAAAATGATAGGTGAGCCCTAGTCCGCCGAAGAATTGCGTAGTGGTCTGGGACTGTGCAGTGCCTTGCACGTCAAACTCCGACCAGCGCTGGTAGCGGAGATCGGCATCGATGCTCAGATTCGGAATGGCGCTGAAGGCAAACCATTGCGGTTTGAACCGAAGTGCAATCGGGCTGGAGAGATGGTCGGACTGTCCCAACGACGTGGGATGGTCGAAGTTATGCCGCCCGTAGAATCCGATCGATCCTTGAATCGCCAGTTGCTTCGTGAAGAAATACCGCGTGCCAATTCCGACGGTCCAGGCCTGGCCTTTTAGGTTGGTACCGCCTGCGCCGGACAGGTCAGTCTGTTGGCGGAGGATCGAGTAATCGACGTCGATCCCGATCTGCCAATTGTCGAGAATGCGGTACGAGAGGAGTCCTTCTAACGATCCAATCGACATGGTGCGTGAAGGTAACCCCATGCCGGAGTTCTCCATCGTACCCCAGCCGTAGGAACTCCCGAGAGACAGGCCGACGCGATCGAGCCAGTGCGCCTCATCGGCATGCGCCGGCACAATCAGGAGCGTGAGGGAAAAGCCGATACTTGCGATCAGTGTCTGCTTCACATGGCGCATCATCTGCTCTGACCGTCTGTTTCTGTGTGGAATTGGGAGTAACGACTCGTTGTGACTCTGTATCGGATAGGAAGGCTAAAAACTTAAGAAGAGGAAAAGAGATTGGACTGAGTGACAGAAAAGGGGTCGGGAGTCTTTGTTTGACAGGGTCGCGGCGATTTCGGACCAAGAGTAAGGGTCTTGCAACGCTACATCTTATGGCGAGTGGCGGTCCGGCTCCTTGGTTCGTCGCTCGTCTCTCGAATTAGCGAAACCTCCCTGACTGGACATTGCGGGGCGTCCGGAATACCATAGCGACACAGAGTCCGTTTTTCACCTTTGAGAAATGACCATGAGCGAGCTGATCTTTATGGTAGAAGACGCGCCTGAGGGCGGGTTCGTCGCACGAGCGCTCGGCGTTTCCATTTTTACTGAAGCTGACACTATCGCAGAACTTCACGGGAAAATCCGTGATGCTGTCCGCTGTCATTTCAACGAAGGGCAATTACCCAAGGTCGTTCGGCTCCACCATGTCCGCGAGGAAGTCATCGCGGTATGAGGCTTCCCCGCGATCTCTCGGGCAGCGACCTGGCCCAGGCACTCCACAAGCTCGGCTATTCCACCACCCGCCAAACCGGCAGTCATCTTCGCCTGACCACGCACGAGCATGGCGAGCATCACATGACGATCCCGCAACATACCCCACTCCGTATTGGAACCCTGTCGGCCATCCTTGCTGATGTTGCGACACACTTCGAGATCAGTCGCGACACCCTGCTTGAACGGCTCTTCAGTTAAGGTGGCTCGGACCCACTCGCGGCGCGTGGCGGTGCAGCTTGGACGGTTCGTTGCTTCACTCACCCATTTAACATTCATCATTCAACATTGAACATTCCGCCATACATTGGCGGGGAGACCCTTGCCGATGTACTTCTGCCAGATGGCCTGAACCTCAATCAGGAACTCGTCAAGCAAGGGTGGTGTTGGTGGTACAGAAAATAGGCGCCGGGGGATACGGTGCTAGCGAAGTTGGAAGCAGAAGCGAGGGCAGCGAGGCGTGGCCTGTGGGCTGATCCGCAGCCGGTGCCGCCATGGGAGTGGCGCAGTTAGAAAAGCTTCAGCCCTTAGCCTTCAGACCCTTGCCCGTCTTGCTCATTGCTTTAGTAACGGCGCGGCTTTCTGCTTTAGGCTGTCTTGCCCGGGGTTCTGGATGCCGAGTTGTTTCTTAATGGATTCCAGTTCCTGCTTGAGGGCTTCCATCTCCAGAGGCAAGGCCTCTCTGGAGCGAGCCTGGGCTTCGGCCGCGCGGGTTGCTTGGTCCAGTAGCTGATAATCGACGGCAACAAACCTGTCGGTCGACTTTTCCATTGTCGGCGGATTCAGGATATCGGCTCGGAGAGCGGATTTCGGAGTGAACCGCAGCGTACGGTACCTGAGGCCTGAATAATCGAATGGTTCCTGTTGACGGTAGGCGATATCGCCCTTGTTCAGGTTCGTCCGCATCGGGTTATAGCGATATTGAGAGAGGATCACATACAGCTGTCGGCCATGGGCGTAGAGAGAGCCGGCGGTCGTTTCCGTGGTCGGTGATTGAAATCTATTAGAACCCTCCTGCGTAGTCACCACACGATACTCGATAGACTGATTGTATGTTGCCGTACGTAAGCCCGCCGCAAGCAGTGGGGCGAGAAACTGGATCTGATCTTCCGAGAAGACAGGGTAGGCCGATAGCTGTCCTGCAAAGCCCGCGACAAAACGATGGGGCCCAATACGTTCGTCATGAATCTCTAAGCCTGTCAATAGCTGGGCGAGAAGGGCTGGTTCCAGCTTGATCGGATGACTGACCCGAATCAATGGGTCAGAAATCGTCTGCAGAGACACGGATCCGCGAGGGTCCTCAAAGAGGATTTGTCCGGTCGGGGCGGTCGTGCTGCAGGCGTTGCCGGCTAAACAGAGCAGGGCCAGCAGGAGCAAACGACTGTAAGACATTTCCCTGCCTAATACTTTGGTGAAGGAGTCATCGGTGGGAGTGAGTTTAACAGAGACGATCGGTCAATCCCAGAGGGACGGGCGGGAGAGATTAAGAAACAGGGTCAGGTTGAGGTGGCCCGGATTTGACAGACACCTTTGAACGGGGACATTCTGAATTTTGTCGAATAAAAAATCTCCGCGAAACCATTACACGGTGCGTGGCGGGCTGGTTCCTTCGACTCGGCACTTGTCCCTTGTATATCGTCCTTCGTCCCCCAGCTCTCTACTACGCTGCGCCTTTGCGCGGTTCCTGGTGCAACGCCTCGGCCACCGCACGAGGATTGCGCGCTGCGACACGCAGGAGCGCGAGCGCCGGGCCATCCGGTGTTCGCCGTCCCTGTTCCCAATTGCGCAGAGTCGCCACGCTGACGCCGATCATGAGAGCAAACTCGGTTTGCGACGCCTTGAGCTTTTCACGAACGCTTTTCACGTCGGCGGGTCGAAAGGTGGTGACCCGAGCAGGCTTCATTGTGCCTCGGCGTATCTTTCCCGCCTGTCGGATGCTCGTGAGCAGCTCTTGGAATGCCGTATCTTTCATGTGAATTCCTCCCGGACGAGCCTGGTCAGCACCTTGAGTTGCGCTGAGGTCAAGTCCCCCTGCTCGTTCTTCGCATACAGGTAAAGCATATGGAACGTCTGGCTTGCCGGTTCTCAATAGTAGATGAGGTGCACTCCACCCCGTTTTCCCCGCCCCGGCGCAGACCAACGGAGCTTGCGTAGTCCCTGGCCGCCCTGAATGATCGGGCCCTGTGCGGGACGGAGAGCGAGCGCTAATTGAAGTGCCCGATACGTTTCATCGTCAAGATGCCGCCGAAGCGCGGTGGTAAACACGAGAGTCTCAACAAACCGCATAAAGCATAGTACGCCAATGGCATATCATGACGCAAGAGTATACGTTCCTAATCGGGAACGGGATTGGGAACTGGGGTCGCGGCGATTTCAGACCAAGCGTAAGGGCCTTGCCATCCGACATCTCGCGGCGCGTGGCGGCCCGGCTCCTTGGTTCGTCACTCGCCTCATGAATTAGCGAAACCTCTCTGACTGGATATTGTGTGGCGTCCAGAATAACATAGCAACACAGAGTCCGTTCTTTCACCTTTGAGAAATGACCATGAGCGAGCTAATTTTTATGGTAGAAGACGCGCCTGAGGGTGGGTTCGTCGCACGGGCGCTCGGCGTTTCCATTTTCACTGAAGCTGACACGATCGCCGAGCTTCACGGGAAAATCCGTGATGCCGTCCGCTGTCACTTCGACGAAGGACAATTTCCCAAGATCGTTCGGCTCCACCATGTCCGCGAGGAAGTTATTGCGGTATGAGGCTTCCCCGCGATCTCTCGGGCAGCGACCTGGCCCAGGCACTCCACAAGCTTGGCTATTCCATCACCCGCCAAACCGGCAGTCATCTTCGCCTGACCACGCATGAGCAGGCGAGCATCACCTGACGATCCCGCAACATACCTCGCTCCGTATTGGAACCCTGTCGGCCATCCTTGCTGATGTTGCGACACACTTCGAGATCAGTCGCGACGCCCTACTTGAACGGCTCTTCAGCTAAGGTAGCTCGGACTCCTCTCGTAGCGCGTGGCAGGCGCACCCTTGCCGATGTGCTGCTACCCGATGGCACCAACATCACTCGCGCGCTGGTCAAAGAGGGCTGGTGCTAGTTAGCGGAGGGAAAGCTGGCGGGAACGGAAAAGGTGTCGAGAGTCTTTTCCTGACAGGGGTCGCGGCGATTTCAGACCAAGAATACCGGTCTTGCAATCCAATATTTTACGGCGCGGGGCGGCCAGGCGCCTTCCTTGCCGCCTGCGCCTCGCTGCGCCACACTACTATAGACCAAACCGTTTCTAGCAAGTACAATGTCACTGCGTCTTTCATCTCACAACCTTGAATCCACCCCGTGGTGGATGGAATTACCGGTCCAGTGCTCAAGAGAGGTGGCGGATGAAGAGTGAACTTGACCGAAGATCTCATGAGTGGACCGGGCATGAACGGGTCATTGTTTTTGATGGGGTCTGCAATTGGTGTAACGCCTGGGTGAATTTTGCGATCGATCACGATCCCCAGGGGAAGTTCAAGCTTGGAACGCTTCAATCGGAACACGCGAAACAGATTCTCCAAGAGCTTCAGCTTTCAACCGAAGACTTTGAGACCTTTCTACTCCTTGAGCGAGCCCGCGTCTTCACCAAATCCACGGCTGCTCTAAGAATTGCGAGACACTTATCTGGCTTCTGGCCATTATTCTACCTCTGCATCGTGATTCCACGGCCCCTTCGTGATGCCGTCTACGACTTTGTTGCGCGCCATCGGTACAAGTGGATGGGCAAGGCCGAAGCATGCCGCGTCCCTACCCCGAGTGAGCGCGCACGGTTTATTTGAATTTTCCAAGAACCAAAAGATCTGGGGTCAGACTGAGGTAGCCCGGATTTGACAGACGCCTTTGAACGACTCTTCAGTTAAGATGGCTCGGACCAACCCGTACAGCGTGACGCTTGGCCTTCTTCGTCATTCGTAAATCGTCACTGGTCTGAATCATTCACCATTTGTAGTCTGTCCCGTACTCGCCCCTCTCCGCTCGCCGGCCCATTGAACATTCCGCCCCCACCCCCTCCCCCCCCTCCCCGCACGACGATGGACCAGACCGACCTGGACAAGTAATCTGTTGCCATTGCCCAATCCGTGCTTTTCACCGATTGTTGCGCTGGGATATTATATAGACGCTTGATCGGTTTCTTTTTCCACTGGGCTCGCGGGAGATGCCCATGTTCAATTTGTTGGAGCATCTAGCATGGAGACCTATTACACCGTCCTTGAAATTCAAGACTCAGCGACCCCCGAAGAGATAAAGGAGTCTTACAGGCTCTTATTGCAAGTCTGGCATCCAGACCGCTTTCACCATAGGCCCACGCTTCTGGCGAAGGCAGAGGAGAAGTCCGGGAAAATTAATGTGGCCTTCGAAACGCTCAGTGACCCTGTATTGAAACAACGATATGACGAATGGCTCCGTGCCTGCCGTGGACCGAGTGCAAAAGCTGTTGAGCCTGTGACCTGCCCTTCCTGCCAAACCACGTTTCGCTCCGCTCCCGAGCGAAATGAAAAATGGGAGACTCACCGCCGGGACGCTGCCGGCGCAACGGTTCAAGCACATGCGCCTTTTCCCCGTGCCCGAATGGCCATGGTAGGAATAGGCTTACTATTTACCGTGGTCGCCGTATTCACACTTACGAAAACATCTAAGACCATTATTTCCAACAAACCTCCTCAGAAGGTTGCGCAGGAGATACTTCCGAAGACTGCGTCATTCGCAGATGAAGACGAAGAACATGTTCACCCCGCCGTGGATGTACGGGATAGTGTGTCCAACAACTATGCTCAGACGGATGAAAGGGGGACAGCTCCGAAGAATGCGCCAATGGCAGAAACCCAACAGGGACGTCTGAATGGCCTTGATGCGATGCAGCGGCAATTGGCGCAGGCCGCTGGGCGTGCGCCAGCTTCCCCGGGGGAGATGATCTCAGCCGTGGACCTGCAACAACTGAAGATGCTGGGCGCCCAGGGCAATGCGTCGGCGCAGAACCAGCTCGGGCAGCTGTATGCCAACGGCCGGGGCGTGCCGCAGGACTATTCGGCGGCACGAAGATGGTACGAGAAAGCCGCTGCCCATGGCAATGCCTGGGCGCAGAACCAGCTCGGGCAGCTGTCTGCCGACGGGCTGGGCGTGCCGCAGGACTATAAGATGGCACGACAGTGGTGGGAGCAAGCGGCAGCCCAAGGTGTTTCGCAGGCGCAGTACAACCTTGGGCAATTGTATGCCAACGGCCGGGGCGTGCCGCAGGACTATGCGACGGCACGGGGCTGGTACGAGAAAGCCGCAGTCCAGGGCAACGCGTGGGCGCAGGCTCAGCTCGGACAGCTATATGCCAATGGGCGTGGGGTGCCGCAGGACTATAAGATGGCACGGAGCTGGTACGAGAAAGCTGCCGCCCAGGGCAACGCGTGGGCACAGGCTCAGCTCGCATTGTTGTAGGTAACGGAGGGGAGCGCAGTCTAAACTGGTTGGTCTGAGTTCAAAAGTGCGGTCTCACGTTACTTCGATGCGCCCTCCCCTCTTCATCTGGAGGAGATCGGCGGCGGAGGATTCTTTTAGAAAGACTTCGAGCTTGCCATCGCTATTGATGAGCGCGGACGGCTTCTCCGCCATTCCCTCGCTGTAACTATTCACCAGCCCGTCGATGATCCGCTCGCCGATCCGAATGAACGATTGCCGACGCTTCGTGACCGAACGCGCATTTTCGAGATGCTGCTGGGTCAGGTTTGAAATCAGATTTCCAAACCGATCCACATAGACAATTTCGCCGACCAGGGCCGTTTGTTCCCAACATGGTTGAGGGATGGAAAACGTCCGGTAATTTTCGATGACCGGCCCGTATGACTCGAACGGTTCGTGCTGGACAAGTCTGGCAACAGCTGGAGCGAAGAGATCCCGCCCATCGAAGGTATGGCCAGGCGACTCCCGCCGAAACTTCCGCTGATCGATCTCGCGTACTTCAACCGGCTGTTCGGCGTCGAATATGTAGGTGAGTACGCCGTTATCCGGCGCCAGGAAAAAGTACCGCCCACTTTTGACGGCAATCGCCCGCCTGGCGCTGCCGACACCTGGATCGACGACCACGGCATGGATGGTGCCCTCAGGAAACTCACGATAGCAACACTTGAGGAAGTAGCCGGCTTCGTCGATCCGATGCGGAGCGATCTGATGTGAGAGATCGACGATGGTGGCGTGGGGATTGATAGTGAAGATCACCCCCTTCATGCTCGCCACAAACCAATCTCGATCGCCGAAATCGGTCAACAACGTGATGAGCCCCAGAGGGTGCGGCACCTTATAATTCCTCGAAGCGAATCTCCACCACTTCGTATTCAACCATCTTGACCGGTGTCTTGACCTCGACGAAATCTCCGACACGCTTTCCAATCAGCGCCTTGCCGACCGGGGACTGAATCGAAATGCGGTTCACTTTCATGTCGGCCTCATCCTGTCCCACCAGCGTATACTCCCGCTTCGACTGCGACTCCTGTTCAATCACGAGTACCGTGGCGCCGAACACAATGGTGTCGGATACTCGCCCGGACGTTTCGATGATGCGGGCCTCGGCCAGCTTCGACTGCAGTTCCACGATCCGCGATTCAATGAATCCCTGGCGTTCTTTTGCGGCATCGTACTCCGCATTCTCGCTTAAATCGCCATGGGCACGCGCTTCAGCAATGGCTTCGATATTTTTGGCACGCTCGACCTTGCGAAGTCGATCGAGCTCTGCTTGGAGCGCCTCGTGCCCCTTTCTCGTAATCGGTGTCGGCATGGTCAACGACGTCCTCTATAAATGGTGGTGATATTCCTGTAACGACCGAATGGTGAGATCTTTCTTCAGAATCGCTTCAATGCCCATGACCGCCGCTCGTGCCACCCGTATGGTCGTATAGTAGGCCAGTCCTCTGTTCAGGGCCTCCCGGCGGATCGACAATGAGTCGGCATGGGACGACGCGGTACTCACCGTATTCACGACCAAAGCCACCTGCCCGTTCTTTATGTGGTCTACGATATGGGGCCGGCCTTCCATGACCTTGTTCACAGTTTCCGTGTTAACCCCATAGCTCCGCAAATACGCCGCTGTTCCACTCGTCGCTTGAATATTAAACCCCAGCCGCTGGAGCTGTCGCACGACTTCCAAAGCCGCCGGGCGGTCACTCTCCTTCACACTGATAAAGGCCGTACCTCCCCTTGGCAGCGGCGTCCCGCCCCCTGCTTGAGACTTTGCAAAAGCCCATCCAAAATCTTGATCGATACCCATCACTTCCCCGGTGGATTTCATCTCGGGACCCAGGAGCACATCCACCCCCGGGAACTTATTAAAGGGAAAAACAGACTCCTTCACAGACAAGTGAACGGGCGTGGGGGCCTCGATCAACCCCAGCTCCGGAAGGCTCTTACCCACCATGGTCTTCATCGCCAGCTTGGCCAACGGCACGCCGATGGCTTTACTGACGAACGGCACAGTGCGCGAGCCTCGAGGATTGACCTCCAGCACATAGATCGTGTGGTCTTTGATGGCAAATTGTGCATTCATCAGGCCGATCACGCCCAGCTCCAGAGCCAACGCCTTCATTTGCAGGCGAATCTCTTCGACCACGTTCTGATCGAGCGAGTAGGGAGGCAACGAGCAGGCCGAATCCCCCGAATGGACCCCGGCTTCTTCGATATGTTCCATGATCCCGGCCACCACGACATTCGTCCCGTCTGAAATCGCGTCGGCATCGACTTCAATTGCATCAGATAGGTACTTGTCGATCAGCACGGGATGTTTCGGCGAGGCCTTGACCGCCGATTTCATGTATTCAAGCAAGTCGGATTCGTCGTAGACGATCTGCATGGACCGCCCACCCAATACATACGAGGGCCGCACCATCACCGGATAGCTGATCTGCGAGGCGATCCGCAGGGCCTCGTCTACGGATCGGGCCATACCACTCTCCGCTTGGCGAAGCCCGAGCGTATTCAAGAGGTCGCGAAATCGTTCTCGATCTTCCGCACGATCGATCGCTTCGGGAC
>JACQEY010000013.1 GCA_016200355.1 Nitrospirota bacterium | reverse complement strand
GCCGGGACTTGAAAACAATACTCGACAAACGCAATTCCCCAGCTGGCGAGAATGACCGCCCACAGCGGCGAGGCCTTGTACCTGAGATGCCCATACCAGGCGATCGTCATGAAAATGTTGGAAACGGTCAGCAGTAATATTGTGTGCATGCGCCTCCTTTCGAAAAAGAGCCTATGGCTGATGGCTGATGGCTTATGGCTTGAACCGGTGGACCTCGACTTCATATGCTCCCCCCAACGATTCCTGACCCTTTATCCCTCGTCTCAGCTGAGGCCGAGGCGCCAGCAGCACGTGCTTGTTAGACGACTTGCGCCGACCTCAGGCGGCCGGCGAGGTCGGCGAGCTGCGGGCAGTGATGCCGACCCCACGTGCATGGGCCTTTCCGCATGAGCCGCATATTGAAAAGACGAGAGGCCATGGCAAAGCAGGGGACGCGAAGCAGCGTCGCAAGGCCATCCAAGCCTAGGACGTCGACCTTAATCTGGTCAACGCCGCCAGGGGAGTATCGGTGTGTCGAGACAGTTGCCGCTGGCAGGTGGGCCTGGATCGTGCGCAAACTCGACCCGAACGATTTGGCTAGCGGGCTGCGGGCTACGTGAAGTGAAAAGTGCAACTCGCGGTTCTGCGTGTATACCGTTAGAACTTCCTGCCAGTGGACATTGACCCGGATGTGCACGGAGGATCTAACAGCCGCGGTGGCGGACCAGAACGAGGCCTGAGTAGCTGGCGGATTGGGAATCGCATGTGCGAGATAGAGGGCCAGGCCCGCAGCGGCATCGAGACCCTCCGGTCGAGACATCAGCTCCCCGAACCGCCGCAGATACCGACGGCGCAAGTCGCGAAGTGCCGGTATCGGCAGATTCATGGGGCGCAGAGTGCCAGTGCGGACAAATCGTTCCTGTTCTTGCACGGGTACGACAGCATCCAGATCCGCTTCGAGGCTCGGACTGCTTGCTTTTGCAATGTTGCGAAGGCGAAAGCCCCACCGCTCAAGCCGCTCAATTGCTTTGGTTTCTTCGGTATCGAGTTGCCGACGTGCGACAGATCTCGCCGCAAAGGAGATGATGTCGGCGTGTGTGCGGGCATGCTGCACAAAACGGGCAGCGATGTCGATGCTCAGCCCGGCGTAGGTTTCACCAGTTTGAAAACCGAGAATGTACAGCCCCGTTCGGCGACCCGCTGGAAGCAGGTCCGCCACCGTCCTTCGGCCCGCGACCTCCTGAAAGTTTCCGAAACGCAACCGTTTAGCCGCTTGCTGAAGGTTCATGTTTGGCGAGATTTCATCGTAAACCGTCTAACGCTTATGTGAATGGCACGGGTCATAGACGTAACAGGAACTGTGCACCATACTCACCATGTCTTCTCAATGCTGATATTGGACTCCGACCTATCTAGAATGGGCGAAACCATACTGGTTGGGGCTGATTCTTCGGTTTGATTACGCGCTTGGAGCGCTTCGGTCTAGCCAGCTTCCACCGATAATCTCCGGAGTCTTCCCCACAACCGACAATTTCCACGGTTCCGACCAGCACACCAGTTGGTAAAGTGCCAAATTCATAACCACTTTCCTCCCAGCGCTTCTTGGAACCAGGCTTTTTTGATGCGTACACGTATACGCGTTCACGAATATGAGTTGGAATGCTCCGATACTCGAATTTTTTCTTTCCGGCCACAATGAGTTCAGCAAATGGCTGCTGAATGCTGAGCGCACGAGTTACTGGCATCGCTTCCTCCCAAAGAAGCTAACTATTGTTAAGTGATTTGTAATGGGGGCCTGATGCCTACAGATTGCTCCTGACAGAATATTCATCTAAGTAGGATCAGAGATCCAAAACTTCGGTCAATGTTCTCACTTGTGGCAACTCTGTCACGAATCACAGGTAGAGCCTCATGACCACTTGCGGGGCCTATCTCTCTATGAACGACTGAGGGCCATTGGCGCCGTCAGCCGCTCTCACCCTCTCCCTCTTCGCAGGGGTGGAAAGGATGGATACGGAGGGAGTGGCCGAGGCCGCCCTTTACTTCGCGCATAGAACGAGCACCACCCATACTAAATGATTCCTCCAAGCTTGCTCGTTTCTCTCTCAGGAATGACACCCGTGCTGGTCCCACTGCGGCCGTCGAACGAGCACATTCTGATCGTGCGCGTTCCGGGAGCAAGGGATCGGCACGGGTGTCATTCCACTCCTTTCATCGTGCGCGTTCTGCGAGCAAGGAGGGCACCTGGCCGCTCCCTTCTCATCCTTCTGAGGCCGCGCGTTGCGCGAGCACGAAGGACACTCAGCCGTCTCGCTCACACTCCTGCCTCCTTCAGCACCTGCCCCGTATACGATCGCTTCGACTTGGCTATCTCTTTTGGTGGTCCTTCCGCCACGATTTCGCCACCTCGATCGCCACCTTCCGGGCCGAGGTCAATGACCCAATCCGCATTCTTGATCACATCGAGGTTGTGTTCGATCACGACCACAGTATTGCCGGCTTCGACTAGCCGATCCAACACATCGAGCAGTCGCTGCACATCGGCAAAATGGAGTCCGGTCGTCGGTTCGTCCAGGATGTACATGGTGCGTCCGGTCGGACGTTTCGACAGTTCGCGCGAGAGCTTGACTCGTTGCGCCTCGCCCCCGGAGAGCGTTGTAGCAGACTGGCCAAGTTTCACGTAGTGCAGCCCGACATCATGCAAGGTATCGAGCTTCCGTTTGATGAAAGGGATATGCTCGAAGAACTCCACAGCATCGTCCACTGTCATATTCAGCACGTCGGCGATGCTTTTCCCCTTATGGTGAATCTCCATCGTCTCGCGGTTGTACCGTTGGCCCTTGCAGACCTCACAGGTCACATAGACATCCGGCAGGAAATGCATCTCGATCTTGATCAACCCATCGCCCTGGCAGGCTTCGCAGCGGCCGCCCTTCACATTGAAACTGTAGCGGCCGGGCTTGTAACCACGAACGCGGGACTCGGGCAGATTGGAGTAGAGGTCACGGATAAAACCGAACAGACCTGTATAGGTTGCCGGATTCGAGCGCGGAGTCCTGCCGATCGGGGCCTGATCGATGTCGATCACTTTATCCAGCGCCTCGACACCGAGAAGCTCCTTGCAGCCATCGATCTTCGGTTTTTTCTGATAGAGCAATTGGGAGAGGGAATGGAACAGTACCTCGAGCACCAACGTACTCTTTCCGGACCCGGATACACCAGTCACACAGGTGAGCAGGCCGAGCGGAATCTTGGCGGTCATTCCCTTGAGATTGTGTTTCGTGGCACCCACGATGGACAACAGCCCCTTGGCTTTGCGTTGACGGAGAGGCAGGCTGACCATGTGCGTGCCTCGGAGATACTGGCCTGTCAGCGAGTCGAGGTTCCCCATGACGTCGTTCGGCGTGCCTTGGGCAATGACCTGGCCTCCGTGCGTCCCGGCGCCCGGTCCCATATCCAGCAGATGGTCCGCTGCCATCATGGTTTCCGCATCGTGCTCGACTACCACTACCGTGTTGCCCAGGTCGCGCAGGCGACGCAGGGTCTGGAGCAAACGCCGATTATCCCGCTGATGGAGACCGATCGATGGCTCGTCGAGGATGTAGAGGACACCGACGAGACCGGAGCCGATTTGCGTGGCGAGCCTGATGCGCTGCCCTTCGCCACCGGACAGGGTGGCGGCTGCCCGATCCAACGTCAGGTAATCCAGGCCGACGTTGACGAGAAACCCAAGCCGCTCGCGAATCTCTTTCAAGATGCGATGGGCGATCAGCAGTTCGCGTTCAGTGAACTTCACAGAACTGAAGAAGTCGGCAGCCGCTCTCACGGAGAGATGCGTGACCTCCGCGATCGACTGTGCAGCCAACTTGATCGACAAACTTTCAGGTCGCAGCCTCGCGCCCTTACAGACTTCGCAGGGCTCCAGCAACGTGAAGTCTTCGTCATCTGGGCCTTCTGGGGTCATGGCGTAGCCGATGCCGTCACAAGCAGGGCAGGCTCCATGCGGGCTGTTAAACGAAAAGACACGCGGGGTGATTTCCGGATAACTGACACCGCAGCGGATGCAGGCGAGCTTCTCGCTATAGAGCGCCACATTTCCGTTGTCCGTCAGCACCCCGACCAGCCCACCGGCGAGTTTTAACGAGGTCTCCACGGAATCGGCCAGCCGCCGCGCCATGGCCTCTCCCTGCTTCATCACCAGCCGATCGACCACGATTTCAATCGTGTGCTTTTTCTGTTTGTCGAGCGTGCTGTCCTCACCCAAGTCAATCAGCCGGCCATCGACCCTGGCCCGCACGTAGCCGGCCCGGCGCATGTCGAGCAATTCTTTCCGGTACTCCCCTTTCCTGCCGCGGACGATTGGGGCCAATAGCTGAAACTTGCTTCCCTCCGGCAGCAGGCCAATGGCATCGACCATCTGCTGCACGGTCTGTGCTGTGATTTCCTTGCCGCACTGAAAGCAGGAGGGGCGTCCGACTCGAGCGAAAAGGAGGCGGAGGTAGTCGTAAATTTCTGTCACGGTGCCGACTGTGGATCGGGGATTGTGGCTGGTGCTTTTTTGTTCGATGGAAATGGCGGGCGAGAGTCCTTCGATCGAATCGACGTCGGGCTTGCCCATCTGTTCGAGGAACTGCCGGGCATAGGCCGAGAGCGACTCGACGTACCGCCGTTGCCCTTCGGCATAGATCGTGTCGAAAGCCAGCGACGACTTTCCCGATCCACTCAGCCCCGTGATCACGACGAGCTTGTCGCGTGGGATCGTCACGTCGATGTTCTTGAGATTATGTTCCCGGGCCCCTTTAATGATGATCGAGTTATGCATCAGGGGCGGGATTATAGCATGAGGACTTGGCTACCTTGACAAACCCGGAAGGCCGGTGCTACCACGGTCTCATGGTACATGTGGATACACCTCCCGTTCAGAAGGGGACCGACTCCTCAGCGGCTCCGGTCGCTGTTTCGACCTGGACTGGCTCGGCCCGCGAACAGGCCGTTCAGCGGATGTTTACGTCGATCGCCGGCGTCTACGACCTCAACAACACGCTTCTGAGCTTTGGACTGCACTACCGGTGGAAAAAAATCACTGCCTCCTATGTCCCTGTTACCACGGGAGGCCGGGCACTTGACGTCGGGTCCGGCACAGCCGATCTCGCGCTCTTGGTCGAGCCCCGCATGGGAACCAATGGCCGTGTCATTGCTTCGGACCTGAACCACGCGATGCTTGTCGAGGGGTTGAAGAAGGTCACTGGGCGCGGCCTGGGACAGAAGATCGCCTGTCTTGAAGCTAATGCCGAGCATCTGGGGTTTCCCGATGGGACCTTTCATGCTGTGACCACAGGGTTTTGCATGAGAAATGTGGGCAATCTTCGGCAGGCGCTCATGGATATTCACCGAATCTTGCAACCAGGCGGGCGATTTGTGTGTCTGGAGTTTTCCCGACCTGTTTTCGGTTGGCTGCGGGCACTGTACGATTGGTATTCGTTCCGACTTCTTCCTTGGATCGGCACGAAGGTGGCGCGTGACAAGACCGGCGTCTACGAATATCTCCCGGCCTCCATTCGGAACTTCCCGGACCAGGAACGATTGAAACAGATGCTTCTTGACACGGGCTTTCGTCAGGTCACGTATCGCAACCTGAGCGGCGGGATCGTGGCGATACATGTGGCAACAAAATGAAATGTTGAATTTTGAATGTGTAATGATGAATTGGTCCGGACTGATCTTGGCGACAATTCAACATTCATCATTTAACATTCACCATTGGCGACTCGCATGAATTCTATTCTGTACGTGTTTCTTCCCTGCAAGAAGGTCTACCCCATCGGGGTGACCTACCTCGCTGATTTTATTCATCGGCGCAAGCCGGATGTGCGGCAGCGCATTCTTGATCTTTCCCTTTTCCCGGACACCCAACGGATCAGTGCGGTTCGCGATGCTGCCACGGAGTTCAAGCCCGACCTCGTCTGTTTTTCCTGGCGCGACATTCAGATCTTTTCCCCGCACGAGGGAGACTCCTCGCTGGAACATGCATTTAATTTCTATTTTGCGAGCAATCCGCTCAAGCGGATCGCTGCCTCCTTTGCGGGGGTAAAACAGCTCTACCGCTACTACAGTCATATCCGGGCGGCACTCTCCTATCCCTGGTTGATCGCGAAGGAGTTCCCAAAGGCGCAGATCATGATTGGCGGAGGGGCCTTTACTGCTTTTGCCGATCAGCTCATCCAGAAGCTTCCGGAAGGCACCATCGGGGTTCTTGGGGAAGGGGAAGACGCCATTCTCAAGGTCATTGAAGGCCAGTCGTTGGAGAAAGAGCGCTATATCCTCAGGGAGGGAAAGACCGTTCGAAAGGGCCAGCAGGGGTCGCCGGCCCTCCTGGATGCGCTCACCGTCGACTTGCCCTACCTGACCTCGATTTTCCCGCAGCATCGGGAATATCTTGGCGAATCCATCGGGGTTCAGTCCAAGCGAGGTTGCCCCTACGACTGCGCGTTCTGCCTCTATCACTACATCGAAGGGAAGCGGGTCCGCTATCGGCCACCCTCCATGGTCGTCAAGGATATCTCTCAGCACTACCACCAATGGGGTGCCAGGCGTTTCTGGTTTACGGATGCCCAGTTTATTACCGGGAAAGAAGCCTATCCCCAATGCACCGAGATCCTTGAACGGATTCTCGCCGAGAAGCTGGAGATCGAGTGGTCCGGTTATATCAGGACATCGCTCATCACCCCGGAGTTGGCCAAACTCATGGTCCGGTCCGGCGTCGGCGATCTCGAAGTCGCCATTACGTCTGGCTCCCAAGTGGTGCTGAACGACCTCCACATGGGGTTCAAACTTGAACGGCTGTACGATGGCTGTCGCTATCTGGCGGAAGCGGGATTCAAAGGGAAGGTCATCCTCAACTATTCGCTGAACAGTCCAAAAGAAACAGAGGAGTCTTTACTTCAAAGCGTGGAGTCCTATAAAAAGGTCGCCTCGATCCTGGGTGAGGAACGAGTCTTCCCTCTCATGTTCTTTCTGGGTATTCAGCCGAACACCGATCTGGAACAACGGCTGTTAGAGGAGGGCTACCTCTCGGCTGGCTATAACCCGCTGATGCTGACTCCGACGAGTATCAGAAAGCTCCTCTATAACCCAGCGCCACTGAACTCGTTTATCGCCAAGGCTTGCCTCCGGGCCTGGGAACGAAAAGAGGGAAGCCGGGACCCACGGAAGTGGACGGGGTCTCTGTCTCAAGCCCCAAAAGAATCAGGTGCCTATGCCGACCAGAACTTGATCCGAGGAATCGAAGGGAACTCTGGGCGCGATGCCCTTTTGTCCCTGGAAGAGATCCTTCGATCACGGCGTCCCGCACAATCCCCTGCTCCATCGGTTGAGAATCCCCACGTCACCTCGGCTGGCTAAACCGGGCACGAAGTTGTCAATCGGGAAGAGAACCGTTAGCGTACTCCATCGTTTGACGCTGCCCCCTAGCTCCTTGCATTCGAAATCAGGCCGGTGCTATCATCCTCGTTCTTTGAGGCGTGCAAAGCACGTCAACCATTTGGAAATTTTGATATTTACTCTTGTTCGCCCTGGCCTGGAGGGCATCATGAGGAGACATCTCGATGTATAAGACGATCTATGTCCCGGTCGATAACTCCGACCATTCCAATACGGCCGTTGACATCGGAGTTCATTTCGCCAAAACCTTCGGCTCGAAGATCGTGGGCAGCCATGTCTATGCGGCTAAAATGCATGACAAGCGCTTCAAACAGATGGAAGCGGGCTTGCCCGAAGAATATCACGATGAAAAAGAACTCGACCGGCAGCGCCAAATCCACGATTCGTTGATTACCCGCGGCCTCCAGATCATTACCGACTCCTACCTCGACTACGTCGATAAGAAATGTGCCGAAAACAACCTGCCGATCGAGCGTCGCTCGCTCGAAGGCCGGAATTGGAAGGTGCTGGCCGAAGATATCAATACCAATGCCTACGACCTGGTGATCATGGGTGCCTTGGGTGTCGGCGCAGTGAAGGACAGCGTGATCGGCAGCAATACAGAGCGTGTGCTTCGTCGCGTGCGGAATTCGGACATGCTGATCGTCAAGCAAATCCAGCCCATGACCGGCGGGAGAATCGTGGTCGCCGTGGACGGCAGCCCCTATTCCTTCGGCGGACTCATGACCGGCCTGGCGTTAGGCAAGGCTTTCAACATGCCGGTTGAAGCCATCTCGGCCTTCGATCCCTATTTCCATTATGCCGCCTTTCACAGTATCTCGGGCGTCCTCAACGAGGAAGCTGGCAAAGTGTTTCGATTCAAGGAGCAAGAAAAACTGCACGAAGAAATCATCGACAGCGGCCTCGCAAAGATCTACCAGTCGCACCTCGACATCTGCCGCGAGATCGCTCAGGCCGAGCAAACCGACGTCAAGACCACCCTGCTGGACGGCAAGGCCTTTGAGAAGATCATTCAATACGTGCGCAAGGATATTCCGGCATTACTGATCGTCGGGCGGATCGGGGTGCATAGCGACGAGGATATGGACATCGGCAGCAACACGGAAAATCTGTTGAGGTCTGCGTCCTGCAATATCCTGGTATCGAACCGCAAATATGTGCCGCCGATCGACACGCTGGCGGAATACACGATCGCCTGGACTGAAGAGGCCCTCCGCCGGATGGAAAAGATTCCCGTATTTGCCAGAGGCGTCGCCAAGACCGCGATTCACCGCTACGCCATCGAGAAGGGCCATACCATCATCAGTAACACGGTCGTCGATTCGGCTGTGGGACACCTCCTGCCCAAGGGCGCGATGGACGCCATGCACGCGCTGGGTGGCAGCCTGGATGCCGCCGGCATCGACCGAGGAAAAATGCAGGCTGACGAGTCCGTGTTGAAGGATCTCATGGGCTCGACGCTCAGTGGCATGATGACCGAGGTTGTGGAAGAAAAACCGAAAGTGAGTGCCGGCACCCAAGCCTATCTGGATCGGATGAATCAGAATTACTTCGTCTGTGACGGCTGCGGCTATATCGGCAAAGGCGAGACGCCTGTGAAGTGTCCCGTCTGCGCCGCCGGAGGCGATCGTTTCAAACTGGTCGACAAGCAGCTTTTTGAAGCGGCGGCGCATGTTGAAGGGGTCCTCGAAACCGACCTGGCCTACGATGACGTCCCCATGCAATGGACGAAAGATGCCAAAGAGGGCATCCGCGCGATCCCAGCCGGCTTCCAACGTAGGCGCGCCAAGGCCAAAATCGAGAAGACCGCCCGCAAGCTCGGCATGACCACGATCACGCTGGAGTATGCCGCACCCATGATTCAGGAAGCGGCCTCAGAGGACTACACCCCCATCTTCGCGAACAAGGGAACTGGTGCTTCGACCGAAGCCCAGGCTAGCGTGGCCGCTGCGACGAACGGCGCCAATGGCGCGACTGCCTCGCACGAGAATGATCAGGGGAATGGGAATGTCGACGTGGTGGAACCTGTCTCTGCCTCTCCTTATACCTGGACGCCGGAGGCTCAATCACGACTCGAACGGGCTCCTGAAGGGTTTATGCGCGACTGTACGCGTGCCCTCATCGAGAAACATGCCGATAAGATCGGTGCCATGGTTATCACGGCCGAAGTGGCTCATGAGGGTATCGAACAGGCCAAGGACTACATGGCGGAAGCCATGAAGACCGGCAACCTGAAGGACATGATTGCGAACCTGACCGGCAAAGCCACGCAGTAGCTTTGCAATTTTGAATTATGAATGTGGAATGTGGAATTGACCGGACAGCCAATTTTCCTGGGTCACACATTCATCATTCCTAATTTCTAATTCCACATTCCTTCTAGGCCATGGGTAAATCACTTCCAATTTTCAATGCCCCGTCTCTTGCGGGCGCATTCGGAAGTATTCAGCAGCAGGGATCGCAGTTCTTTACTACGCCATCCACGGCTCCTGCACCGCACGATGGTCGAACGGTCGATGACTTCAAGCCCTATCTCATCGCCCTGAACCTCACGAAGCGCTGTAACCTCAAGTGCGACCATTGTTATCTCGACGCAACGACGAAGTCCGCCGGTGGGGACGATGAACTCTCGACCGAAGAGTGCTACAAGCTCATCGATCAGATTGCCGAGGTCAATAAGGGCTGTCTCCTCGTGATCACGGGCGGTGAACCGCTCGTCCGTCCTGATATCCTCGATATCGCGCGCCATGCCGTGAAACTCGGTTTCATGGTGGTGTTCGGGACCAACGGCATGTTGATCGATGACCGGATGGCGAAGGAACTGGTCGAGATCGGCGTGATGGGCATGGGCATCAGCATTGATTCGCTCGACCCTCAGAAACATAATCGTTTTCGTGGCGTGCCCGGCGCATGGGAAGCCGCACTCGCCGGAATCGAGGCCTGCAAGCGGAACGGGCTGGCCTTCCAAGTGCACTTCAGCGCACAGCCCATGAATTATCAGGAACTGCCTGAAGTGATCGATTGGGCGCACCAGCTTGGTGCCAAGGTCCTCAATGTGTTCTTCATGGTCTGCACTGGCCGTGGTGAGGAACTGACCGACATCACTCCGGCCCAGTACGAAGAGGTGCTCGGCTACCTGGTCAACTGTCAGGATAATTACAAGGGCATGCTCGTCAGGGCTCGATGCGCGCCGCATTTCAAACGGCTGGCGTATGAGAAAGACCCGAATTCCCCGATCACCAAGGCGACGGGGTATATGGGGGGCGGCTGCCTCGCCGGCACCAACTATGCGCGCGTGACTCCTAATGGTGAATTGACCCCTTGCCCCTACATGCCGCTGTCTGCTGGAAATATCCGCGAGACCAGCTTCGTCGATCTATGGGAAAAGTCCGACGTCTTTAATTCCTTCCGCTATCCGCACCTGAAAGGCAAATGCGGCGATTGCGAATACACGGACATCTGCGGTGGCTGCCGAGCACGCCCCTACGTCGATCACGGCGACTGGCTGGACGAAGATCAATGGTGTCTGTACACACCGAAGGGTGGTGAGAAGATCAAAGTCGCATTTAATACGCCGGAAGAAAGCCCTGTGGCGTGGGATGAGGATTCAGAAACTCGACTTAACCGGATTCCCTACTTCTTGCGCGCTATGGTGAAAAAGGGCGTAGAAAAGCACGCACGCGAGAATGGCATCCCCTTGATTACCATCGAGCTGATGGAAGAACTCCGCAAGAAACGGTTCGGCAACGAAACGCCGGTCTTTAAATTTGAGCGTGATGAGTGATCAGTGCCACGTTAAGAAAGCGCAATCTCGTCTGCGTCGGTTCTTTGTTTAGCACTCATCACTCATCACCCATCACGCACCACGAGTCCTGAGAATGGACGATCTCAAAAGCCTCGTCACCGATTTCAATACGCTGATCCCGATCATCAATCATTGGATCCATTTGTTGTCGGCGGTCATCTGGATCGGTGGACTCGCGTTCCTCGTCATGGCCGTAACTCCTGGGCTGAAGAAGGCGGTTGCCAAGGAACAGATTAAGCCGATCACTGATGCGTTCTACCAGCATTACAAGAAAGTCGCAGGCATCCTGCTCGTCGTGCTGCTGTTTACCGGTGGCATCAATTTCCACTATGTCAATCAGCTTATTACCGCACAGACCGGCAGCGGGATTGAGCACCATGCGAAGTACCTGACCGTCTTTTTTGTTAAGCTGTTTCTCGTTCTCTGTCTTCTCACGCTCTTTCTGTACACGGTGCTCTTCAAGTCCGATGACGCAGAAGAAAGCGCAGAAGAATCCTACGAAGCGATCCCCTTTCAACGAGCCGCGCTCTGGATTGGCCTCTTCATCCTCCTCTGTGCCGCCGCGATGAAGCATCTCCACCAATAGATCTGGCCCCCGCAGTTTTCTTCTCAGCGCTTGTACGGCTGTAGTGCTCTCATCGTCCGATTTACAAGGGGACAACGCCGCTGGTCAGGAACTGGAAAATATTTGGCGAAGCGAAACGCCGGTGGGTTCCCACTCAAGAGGGATATCCTTCTTGAGTGGGACTACCTCTGGATCATGCCCATTCGGAGCCCTCCCACCGCCATGCGCTTCTGCCATCGGGGTCGCGTCTTGCTTTTCTTCAGCAGAGGCACGGCCCCCCCCTCCATCTGACAGTGCCGCTGAGGCGTGAGAGTCAGGCCATAGTTCTGGAACTGCCTCACTTCCGAGCAATGTGGAGAGGAATACAATGTCGTTGAGCAATCAGTCCGTTCAAAATCGCTCGATGAAAAATGATCACGACGGAACGATTAGTCCGTCTTTCAGACAAGGCGGAACTGACCGGCAGCAGCCTCGAAAAATCCGGCTAACGGTCAGTCTCCCCAGTGATCTCGTAGATCGTTTGCGTGATGCCGTGTATTGGAGCCCTGGTTTGACGCTCGCCTGGCTGATCGCTCAGTCCGTACGGACTTCCTTGGCAGAGATGGAGTTCGTGCGGCAGGGATCCTTCCCAAAACGAACGAACGCGCTCCGCGCAGGGCGACCTCGCTTGGTTGGTCAGACGATGAACGTGTCCTTTCGTACCAGGGGCACTGGTATTGAGAATGAACCTCCCCCACATACACCGACGCTCCCATAAGGGAGCGTCGATTCTAGCTCCAAGCGTAACACTTCAAACTCTGATGGACGACGAGGGTGTATCCCAACGATATGCGGTAAATGATTACGTGACGAAGACTGTGAGGCTCTAATTCTATGACTGGCCCACGGCCATTCGCTCTGGACGATGGCGACGGCATTGTATTGGGTCAGGCGTCCAGCACCTTGGGCAGTGACCATGACTGCAATGCATGGACGCGCACCCTGACTACAGGCACCAATGGTCAAGAAGGGATGGAAGGGCTATACTATCTCGCGTTACTCACGAGGGCTTCTGCTGCATTTGCCAATGTTCGTGAGAGAGATATTGGGCGACCAGAAGGAATGTATTTCCTCTCGCCTCGTTCCCCTCACTCCGCGCCAGGATTCGATGCGAACTCTCAACGAACCGTCATGAATATGAGGGCTAGAGTTTTTTAAAAAACGAATCGTAGGCGCCGTAGGCTAGAATCAACCCGATCAATACGTAATAGATGCTGGAGATCCCGCTATAATCAGGTGGACCCTCACCCTTTGGCTCATTCGCTAGAACGTAGGACACACCAGCCAACAGGACTGTACCCGCCACCATGACAATCCCCGCACAAATCCTTTTCATGACTCAATCCTCCCTCCCTCGGGTCAATGGATAAAACAAAGCCAACATCATACTGAAATTGCTGGACCAGACGCAATAGTGTCAGAGAGATGCAAGGAGCTTGGGAGAACAAAATTGAGCGAGGTTGAACTAGGAGTCTGCAGAGGTCTTGGCAAGCGGTTTCAATGCCGTCGAGACTTCCTTGAAAGATTGAGCGAGCTTATCAAGCTGTGATCCCTTTGCCATCACCTCACCCGCGACAGACTTGAGCTGGCTTCCATAGCTCCCAACCTCGGAGGCAACCTCGGAAACCTTTGCGAGCATAACTTTGCAAGCACTCAGTTCCTGCTGCAGTTGCTGAGAATTGGCTTGGGTGGCCTTGACCTCTTCCATCGAAGTTTGCAACTGTTGCATCAATCGGCCGACATTGGCCTCCCGGTCCCGCATGTCGGATTCCAGGTTAACTCGTATTTCTTCGCTCTCGCGGCGGCGTTCCTCCAAAGTGCGAATGGCCTGAACCCAGGAAGCGAGATCCCCGCCGAGCTTTGGCGAGTCAGGCAATGGCTGCCCATGTTCCAACGCCTTTATCGCAGGTTGCAGCCATTCGACGAATGCCATCACCTCGCCCAGCTTCAGGTCGGTCGTCGAAGCAGGGTATGGCGCTGTCGCGCTGTCGCGATTCGGAGAGGTTTGTGTCGGCTGTGGGGCTGCGGACGGTTTTGCCTTTTTCTGTTGGCTATTTCTCGGCTGTGCCCAGCGATGGTATTCCAACAGGACTGCAATACAATGACGACACATCGGCTCTTCCGGCAGCGCACAGCTGCATTTTGAGATGAGATGCCCTTCCTTGAGACGGATCGTCTGTTCATAAAGGCCGGAATTCCCTATGACGGCGGACGAAATTTGGGCATCATCGGCCTCGACGATCCGAACGCGATTTTCAGAGAGGTACTGATTGCCGATGTGAAAAGCATTGCGATCAACCACCGCTTGGATCATCGGAGGATCCAGGAGGCTTAACCGTTCAGCAGAACAGGGGATCTTGTTTCGCATGCGCTGGATTCCCAATCGCTAACAATTCCACATGCTGTTGCGCCGTAGTCTGAAACAGACCGGGAGAACTGTCAAGGGTCCGCACTATTCTCAGCATCGGCGAGGCGGCCCCTTTGCACTGACCGGTGTCAGCCACAGGTAGTCTGCAACCTTCTCTTGGATCATGCCTTGTAATTCCTCGCTACGTTCCACTGCGAACGACGTCATATAGACACTGACCTGGCGGACCTGATCAGTCAGGCGGCGGGCCACTCGCTTCGGAACCGGAAGGTTGTACTGAATGTGTCCGGCCCCTGTATAGCTTACCAGGGGCCCAGCCATCGTATCGCTCACCGAACGAATTTGGTTGAGGCGATGGACCAATGTCTTGGCCATCCCTTCGTCGCGAAACATGGAGGCGTCGAGCATCGTCTGATAGAGGCTGTTGTCCCCCTTGCCATGACAGGCCTGGAGTTGCTCAAGAATACGGGCTCGATAGATCGGATCATCGACAATGGCCTCATCCTTCATGCCCCATTGTGCCATCATGGGATCAGACTCTGCTTGAGTCAAACCGTTCTTGGCGACGATCCGCACCAACGGCTTCGGAGGATTCATGGCATCCACAGTCCAATGCTGTTCTTTCGCCAGCCGAATCAGCGGTTCATAATCCTCAAACAGGCCACCCCAGTTCTGTCGCCACCGGACGGTCTCTAGGAATTCCTGGCGGTTCAGGTCTAATCCGGAAAGATACTGATCCAGTGCCGCTTGGCCGTCCCAGCCGAACATTTCCATGGCCAAGGCCGGCGTCCGTCCCCCCGCCTTCAATATCTGCAGCACTGTTATTGCCGCATCGATATGAAATCGATTGTGATGTTCCTCTCCCAGATAAATGATGTCCTGCTGGAGTAACAACGCCATCCATTGGTTGAGAGAAACTGGTTGCCCCGTTGCCGTATCAATGATCTGCCATTCCTTGAGCGGCGTGGGATGCCCGTCCTGTGAGGTGGTAGAAGATCTGGCGCCCCCGACGCTCGTGCAGGCCACACTGAAGCACAATGTCCCGACGACCATCACAACCCTGAATGTGACGAAGATTGCTCGCATCGAGAGCAGCACCGGTGTTTCCCACATAGCCTTTACCTAACACAGGTTTCTCGGGATGGGCAATACGGCAACCTTGACGCTCCTGGGCCAGGTCGCTATGCTGCCAGATATTCATCAACTGGCAGCGACAGAGCTACGATCCTGACCCCACACCAACCGGCCTATGAATTCTCCCGCACAGATCCTTGCAGACTTTCGTTCGCAGGTCACCCAGCTCTTGCAAGAACGCGATAAGGAGTGGGAGGCCTCACGCAAACTTGTTGGGGCAAAGCATCTCACTGCGACGTTGAAGCGGTTGATCGAAGAAGCCCACCGCGTCGATCTTCCCGTCATCATCCGAGATGCGATCACCCTGGCGTTGGGGAACTCAGAAACCGCACGAATTCAGGATCTCTCCGGCCCTCGGCTCAAAGAACTCACAGGGCTCCCTCCGACAAAAGCGGTGCGGGCCCTCTGTGTGTGGTTTGGCGTCATTGAGGGTCCAGCAGAGCAGTGGCCAGTGACCTCTTTACGGAGCGAAGAGATTGAGGCGTTTGCCCGCTCCCACTCCAATCCCTTTGATCTCTTGCTTGAGTCAGGCGTGGCCTCCTTGCTCGATCTGGGAGCCGGAGACCTCTCGCTTGCCACGGAACTCGTTGAGCAATACGTGGCTCCCCTTCAACAGCAACAACGCGAGTTGATTCTTCATAGCCTCGATCGGCTTCAGCCAGGCTCAAAGCTGGGAGGTCCACTTCATCCGGAACGGGAGCGACTCAATGGTTTGCGGTCTCGGACTGGGCTCTCGTTTCAATTCTACGGGAACCAGGACATGTTCGACCTGGGTCATCTCGACCAAACTGGGAAGCTCGCACCTCGCTATACGATCGCGACCTGCTGGGCTCCCGCGACACCCACGTTTGCCTACGAACCGACTCGATTGTCCGAGCAGATCATCACTCAAGAACTCCGTCGGACCAGAGGCACGTTCCTGCAGACCCACTATTCGGGCGAACCGGCCCTGGAGGTCCAGCATGGAGATCGTGCGCTCCTCTTTCCGCCATGGAAGTTCGAGATTCGAGGCCCACTCGCCCTGCTCAACCTACTGGCGCACCGAGGATGTCTCTCTGTCCTTGGAGCCGTCGATACTCAAGTATTCTGGGAAATCCTGGCGCAACTCCTCGATGATGCCCGCTATCGGCCGAATAATCAGCCGTTCACACCAGACAATCTCCCGACGGTCTTCGGCGAAGTCTTCGAGCGGCTCTCGCGCCTCGCGCTTGGCGAGACCATCAATATGTCAGACTGCGGTCCATTACGCAGAGAGATTCCACGAGTCCTTCCCTATCTCCCAACGCAGAGTTCCTCCTATCGTTTCCGATCCGTTCAGATTCGCCGTGGAGCCATCTTTCCAGGAATTCCCGCCAGCAGTACCGCCAGACGATTTTCTGACATGGTTGAAGAAAGCCCTCCTTGGATGCTGATCCTCGTCCCAGAATAAACCCGAGCTCGAGCAGACCTGTCGGCGCAAAACCCCACGAGTCGCACTCTCCAGACTGGTCGATGCAAGAACTCATGTGAAAATTGACCATCAACAGACCCTTTGTTAGACTTCGATCGTGTCAGATCACCATGCACCCCTGAACTACCAGGACCACTAATCCCACATGAGTTCACCTCACACCATCCGGTCGATCCAGGATAATATTGCGCTGGTCATCAAGGGGAAGAGCCACGTGATCGAAATGGCGGTGGTCTGCCTTCTGGCCCGTGGCCATCTTCTACTCGAAGATGTGCCTGGTGTCGGCAAAACCACACTGGCACACAGCTTGGCCCGATCACTGGACTGCTCGTTCAAGCGCATTCAATTCACCAGCGATCTCTTGCCTTCCGACATTGTCGGTGTCTCCATGTTCAACCGGCAAAAACAGGGGTTTGAGTTCATACCGGGTCCGATCTTCGCCAATGTCGTGCTGGCTGACGAGATCAATCGCACCACGCCGAAGACTCAAAGCAGTCTCCTGGAAGCGATGAGTGAAGCACAGATTTCCGTCGATAATCAGACGCATCCACTTGAGCAGCCCTTTATGGTCATCGCTACGCAGAACCCTGCAGAATATCACGGGACGTTTCCC
>JACQEY010000184.1 GCA_016200355.1 Nitrospirota bacterium | reverse complement strand
GGCCAGTGGTTCTTTTAATCAGATGCCGAACAAGGCCACCAGCGGCGTTCTCAGTCGCCCATCTCCTTGCGACGTACCCACCGGTGACAGAGCTGTCTTGGCAGCTCGGGGTGGGCGGGTGAGAAACATACGCCTCAGTCGCTGGGCTCCCTGCGGCCTTGCTGGATGACCTTGTTGGGCATCTGATGGTATAAGAGCTTAATCAGTGCTCGAATTATATAGGCGCTCGCAAATGAACCATCATCGTCTTCTCGTACTGTTAATTGGGTCTTTTTTGTGTCTTGTCCCAGTCGCTGCATTTGCGGTGGCGGGTGATGATGCCACGCATGAGGATGATCACCTGGAAGATGTGCTGGAGTTGCCAGAGGTTCATGTCCATGGCCTGCCTCTTAACAAAGATCAACAGCGTGCACCGGTTCCCAAAGCCACACCCTGGCCGGCTATTCCGCCTGCTTTAGACGGCAAAGAACTCGATGATTGGATGAAAGCGCGCATGTTGGTCTCCAAAGATGCGACGGTGACGGTGGTGGTATTGGAGCCAGCCAAACATCGAGAACTCACCATCGCCGGCATGGCTGCGTTGAATAAATGGACTTTCGAACCCCAGTTGAAAGGCGACGAGCCGATCGATGGGGAATTGACCGTACGCATCCACTTTCGCACGCACTGAGTGATGAGAGCAGGTCAAGGGTCATTGGTCAATAGGCATTCGAGTTGGGAACAGTGCATATGAGGCTCTATCTCTCCCCATTGACCGTTGACCATTGACCATGAACCAATCATGAACTGGGACGAATCTCTCTTTCGTGCCATCAATGGGTTCGCCGGGCAGTCGGCCTGGGTAGATGGATTGGCGCTCAGTCTCTCTAATTCAAGCCTGCTGTGGGTTCCCGCTATCCTATTGACTGGCTTTTGGCTGTGGGTGTCATGGTGGGAGGTGTTGCTGGCAGCTCCGGTGCTGGCTGCTTCCATCGGCCTGTTGGATTTCGTCGGAGCGCGAATCAAAGATCTTGTGGCGCGTCCGCGACCCTGTATGGCGCTCCCGGATATCCACCAGATCGAAGCCTGCGGCAAGACCTTCGGATTCCCGTCGAATCACGCCATTAACACCGCGACGGCAGCAGCCTTTTTCCACGTGCTCTATCCACGATCAGGCTGGGTGAGTTGGCCGCTGGTTGGACTGATCGGTCTGTCGCGTGTGTATATCGGAGCCCACTACGTCACGGACCTGTTGGGAGGTTGGGCGATCGGCGGATTGTTTGGAGCCGGTGCCGCGTGGCTGCTTCTGCGCTATTCGCGGATTCGCACTTCAATGGCTAGCCCTATAGCGTAGCTTCCGTGCTCTCGGAGATTTCAAGACAGCGTAAGAGTTCTGCTTGGCAGCGCTCCTGGTCATAGCCTCGTCCAATCAACACGATCGCGTGGCTCGGTTCGTCGAGCAATGTGATCGGCGTAATGGTGGCGTTGCCTGGCGGGGCGTATTGAAATTCTTGGAGTTCCGGTCCCTTGGCGAAGCGGAAGAAGCCTTTCGCCCGTTCAAGTTCAGGAGGCAGGGTCTTCATCCAGCTCAGGAATCGGACAAGGTTTAACGGACCCGGCAGCCGAACCGTCGTGGCAATCGGATGATACGAGGCCCGCTTACCCGTCACGGGCGAACGAGGCACTCCGAATTCCACATTCACCGTCAGCTCCGGCGGCATGCGGGTGATTGGTTCGAGCAGCGAGGAGGGATCGACCTTGGCATGGCTGGTTTCCCAGAGCCGCGCGTAGGGATTCTGCTCGATGATCGCGGTCTTGAATGCCTCCCAATGCCCCGGAACATAGAGGTCTCGTTTATTGAGAATGAGTTCGTCGGCGCAACGAATCGCCTGCTTGGTCACGAATTCACCCATACTCTCCCTGTCGATGGGGATTGGATGCAGGAGGGCAATGACTTTTTCCAAGTGTGTGAGCCGCGCGGTGTAGAGATCGGTGACGCCATCGATCACTTCGGCTGGATCGGCCATGCCTGAGCATTCCAAGACGATCACATCCGACTCATAGTCCCGCACCAGTTGGGCGATTCCCCAGGACAAGTCTTCCTTCGTGTCGCAACAGACACAGCCGCCGGCGAGGTTCATGACTTGCTCGGCGATGGTGCCTGCGCGGGGGCCGTCGATGCTCACCTCCCCCGCTTCGTTCATCAACACGCCGGCCCGTTTGCCCTGGCTCTTCCAATGTTCAAGCAGTCTCATTAAGAGGGTGGTTTTTCCTGCGCCGAGGGAGCCGCAGAGGATATAGAAGGGAACCGGAGAGGTTCGCATGGATAGTACCTGATCGACAGTGAGGACACAGACTCAACCACAGGCATTCTACCGAGACACAGGATGAACAAAAAAGGGGGGGCTTGAAAGCAAGGCTGCCTGGGCGAACAACCAGGGACCTCCTCAACCTGATTCAGTGACCCTATGTCTAACGTGTAGCGATGACCAGACTGTTGTTTTCGACTCGAACGGATTCAATCTGGGGCGGAAGCTGGAACTTGTCTCGATTGTTCGGCGAATCGAACAATTGATGGACGACGCTGTCGAGAGTCGAGGAGGGAATGGGTAATGAGCCAAGCTTGCCGGCCGTGGGTTGGAGCCGAATGTAACCCCCTTGGGTTGTGAGCGTGCCGTCGAGTTGGAGTGAGATCTCTTTCCCATAGAGGGCGAAAAGGGCATAGGCCCGAAGTTGGCGTTGAGCGTGAGCGCATGGGGCTGGCTCGATTGCACGGCCATTTGTAGCTGGGCCATCTTCTCAGCGACGCGATCGGCTGCCTGCGGATCGGTTTGGATCGGTAGTGGCGGCGCCTGGCGAAGAATCAGCAGCAAGATGCCGACTGTGACGGTCAGCGAGATCCAGGGGAGTACGCGGAATACACGAGATAACAGTCCCGGCGTTGCTGGGTGTATCGTGGTCTCAGTGCCGGTGATCGGTGGTGTTTCGAGAACCGGAGCCGGTGGCTTGAACTTGGAGAAGACGATCCCACAACGCAGACATTCCGGTCCCTCCTCCTGTTCGAATCCACACTTGGGGCAGGTGAGGGCTGTCCCGCTTGGCGATGACGAGGATTGCATCCGCATGAAGCGACTGTAGTTCAGAGAGGCGCAGAGCGCAAAGAATAGTTCGAAATAGTCGAACGAACTGTGGAGTCAGTGCTTACCTCTTGCACCCCAACAAGAACAATCTTCCGTGATCGGTCAAATCAACTTTGCCTAGACTTCAACATCCAAAGAGGTAGAGTAGTGCAAAGTCAAGCAACGACCCCATCTCTTTCAGGGTATAGTCCCAGCATTGACAGGTA
Organism: Nitrospirota bacterium; assembly: GCA_016200355.1. Classification (GTDB taxonomy): domain Bacteria; phylum Nitrospirota; class Nitrospiria; order Nitrospirales; family Nitrospiraceae; genus Palsa-1315. Next base: position 5,761 of record JACQEY010000184.1, on the reverse strand, counting down.
CTGAAGGGTGTCCTAGCATCTCAGATGATTTCCTTGGAGACTCTAACCATGCGTATCATCATTGCAATCTTCTTGGCTTCTGGTATTTCTGGATGCTCTACTTGGTATGTCCTGTCTAATATGAATGAGCTGGATGCTCACATAAAGAACGTAAACGAAGCTTGGCGTGTGGCTAGTGAGCGCTTAGATGCAATGTGTAGAGAGGATCCGGACTCTTGTCGAATTCGCTTAGTGCGTTCGGATGTGGCTTGGACTAGTTACCACAGCACACTTACCACCGAGCAACGTCTCAAAACGTCCCTGTGGGAACGCAAACTCCGTCCTCCCTACAGAACCACCCTTGCGGTGCGTGAGGAAGAGCTTCGCAGGCACACTCAGGCACGCCTTGCCGAAGAATATGTGCTGGGAGCGGGACGAATGTTGGCCGATTTGCTTGATGACGGCAAAATGAGCGAAGAAGCAGGAGCGGCTGTGTTTGATCAAGCTCAAGCACAAAGGTTTGAGATGATTAAAGAGGACATCAGAACCCTTCACGAGAGTTATGTCGCGGCGCTAGAGCAAGATCGTACTACTCTTTATGCTTTTGCTTCGCTTGTATCTCTGAGCGCACACGGTTTAAACGCATACGCTGCCGCGAGATTTCCAGCACGCGTTCGAGTAGCAAACCAGCCCACTATTGTGGCGCCTAATCTTAACTCTGTCACTAATGTCTCCCCCGCTTCTATTTTGCAGTGCACCCCCCGGTTGAATGCCCTGGGCGGGATGATGCTATGCGTGACCTCCGATGGGAAAGTTGTAGCACAATAGCCTGTTACCCTCTTGTTTGACGGCCCTCAGAGGAGAAAAAGCCGTCCGCCGCTCAACACGAATGTTGGACGGTGCGTGGTAGGAGTCTTCTCATCACTTCACGGCAATGGGCCGTGCAGAACTTGAATGTCTGAGTGGACTGACCCCCTAGATTGAGACACGGCGAATTGGCACACTTGGCACCAGGAGGGGGTGGCAGGTGGCGAAGAAACGTGTGGGAAAGTTTCCAAAGGCCTTTCGGCAGATGGCGGTGGACCGGCTGACGCAGAGCGACAACATCGTAGAACTCGCGAAGGAGCTCGGCATCAGTCGGCGGCTGTTGTATACGTGGCGCGAGAAGCTTGAGCCGCGGAGAGCAACGGACCACCGGCGAATTCACGCGAGGCCACTCTCCGGAAAGAGGTCAGCCAACTCAAGCGGGTGTTGGCTGAGAAGGTGCTGGAAGTCGATTTTTTCAATGAGAGGGAAGGAGTGGGGTCGTTGCTTGACTTTGCACTTCAATAACAATCTTCTGTCAGCGTTCGCGTCGGCATTGCTTCGGCCACAACTGCTGCAGAAGCTGGGGTGGTGCAAAGTCAAGCAACGCCCCAGCTCTTGCATCAGGGGTAGCTGATCGCCCCCCCCCTCTTTTCCCCCTACCCTTCCCAAAATGGTGGCCTGAGTCGCTCCTTGAATTGCGCTCGTTCAACGAGGATCATCTATTCAAGCAGGGAGTCGGCAGACTGTTCTTCACTGCGCGTATCGAACGATGCCACATCTTGAAGTGATCCTTCCAAGGTTGCTTGCCTCTCCTTATTGGGAATGGCATCCGTGGTGGTCCAACTGCGCCCGTCGAGCGAGACTACAGATGGTCCATCCAAGGGCGATTATCCCCTACTTGACAGGTATCTTCTAACATGGCATACTGGCCCCACATTGAAGGGAGACCAGACCATGCGGAAATCGAAACGATCCTCGAAAAACCCGCTCCACATTCATCAAATGACGCTCGGAGATTTTGAGCGTCTGTTCCCCGATGACGCGGCCTGCGCGGAATATCTGATGAAGAATCGCTGGCCAGAAGGTCCTCGCTGTCCTCGTTGCGGTAATGACAATGTGCATCCCCACACCAAGGATTATCATTGGCAATGCTACAAGTGCTCGCCTGGTGGCGTGGGCTATCGCTTCTCCGTCTTGGTCGGAACGATTTTCGAGAACACCAACAAGCCCCTGCGTGAATGGTTCCGCGTCATTCATTTGATGCTGACAAGCAAGAAGGGTATTAGTTCTTTGCAGGTCTGCCGCTATATGGGCTTTGGTTCCTATAAAACCGCGTGGCTCATGTGCAACAAAGTTCGCGTAGCGCTGGGGAGCAGGGAGTTCAAAAAGCTGGTTGGCTATGTCGAAGTCGATGAAACCTTCGTCGGCGGGAAGGCCAAGAATCGGCATGGAAACGACCGCGATGGAAGCACGGGCGGGACTGGATCTGGAAAGTCTGTCGTCGCTGGCGCTGTGCAGCGCAAGGGCAACGTGGTTGCCAGAGTTGTTGCGAACGTCAAGGCGGATACATTGACCAGCTTCGCGAACGAAGCGGTCTCGCATCAGGTGAGCCTGTTGGTCACCGATCAGTGGATGGGCTATCGGCAGTTGAACAAACAATACCCGCACAAGGTCATCAATCATGCGAGAGGCCAGTACGTTGTTGGTGCGGTACATACCAATACCATCGAAGGATTCTGGTCCATCGTGAAGCGCGGGATCGTCGGCACGTTCCACAAGGTCAGTAAGAAGTATCTCCATCTGTACATCAATGAGTTTGAGTTTCGCTATAACCAGCGCTTGAATGCGGACATCTTCAGCGCGGCGATCAAGGCATGCTGACCATGAAGACTCTCTCCGCATTTGCCATTTGTTCATTTGTCCTGGCACTTTCTGTGTCATACGGTTACCCACAGCCACAAGCCAAATCCGAGAACAACCCAACTGCTCAGGACAAGCGCGGCACCAAGGAATCGCCTTTGATTATCCAGGGCGATATAACCACCAAGGCTTCCGAGAAACCCGAAAGCGACAGAAAACAAGAGGAAGAAAAAATAGAAATCGAGAGGTCGCTTGCCAAGTATGCTGGATGGACTGCTGTTATTACCTTCGTGCTCGTACTCGTAACCGGAGCGCTGGCCTTCGTTACTTACAAACTGTGGAGATCCACCAAAGACTTGGCTACGGATGCCAAGGCTTCGGCTACTCAGCAAGCTGCTGACACCCAGACCTCGTTGAGTATCGCTCGGCAGTCCGCCGATGCCGCCACGAAAGCTGCCGAGGCCGCCCTGAAAACTTCTCAACATGTGGAAGTTTCCGATCGCGCCTACATCAAAATCTCTCATGATCCGCCAGGTCTTATCCGAACCACTTCTCCCGCTGACGCGCTGTACTCTCAAGACAGGAACTTTGACCTTCACCTGGAGGTGCTCAATATCGGAAAAACTCCAGCGGAACTTACTCGCCTGACTTTCACTCATTTCATTCATCCCAACGATGAACCGTTGCCCCTTGAGCCCCCTTATGGGGAAATCATAGAAGTGATTAGAGCCACCATGTACGGGACTGATGCCATATTCCCTTCGTATTCGTTTCTCATTAGCAAAAACGAAGAAACTGCAATATCGAATAGGACCCACAATCTGTATATTTTGGGAGTGGCCGACTACATTGATCATTTTGGCATTCGTCATCGAGCTGGATATGCAAGGCGGTACTATCCTCACTCCACCGATGCCAATATGCGCATGGTCACTGTACGCGGGTACAACTACGACAAACGTAGAGAGCCAGGCGATGGCCATGATTGGAATGACCCAATTTAACCAGCCTTTCCAGTACCTGTCAAGTTCGGGATAATCGCCCATCCAAGCTCGCTCATTCTCTATTAGGGGATGGAGGCTGACTGATCTTCCACTGCGCGCGTCCAACGAGGGCCTTCAGAGGCCGCGCGTTGCGCGAGCACAGAAGATCATCAGGCTCCATCCCCGGTCCCCCGTTGACTCTCTTTCCGCCCCTTTGTTAGACTCGGAAACCCAATTCCAAGTCATTGAAAGTCCCCTTGTTTTTCTAACTGGACGGCTTTAGCAACAGGATGTACCACCACATGATCAAAGCTTGGCTGCTCGATGAGATGTTTCGGTGTGATCGAACGCATCTAACCATCGATGGGACCCTGGGCGAATGGGGCGCCGGTGATTCGATTGCCGCTGAAGAAGAACTTCCACTACCGCCGGCCAACGTGGCCGCGAAATCGGAGAATGGCCGGATCACCATCACCTGGGATCCCGTTCCCGATGCCATGTACTACAATCTTTATTTCCAGACCACCAAGGGCGTGATGATCAAGTTTTCCGAACTCACGCGTCCGATTGCCGGCGACAATGATTTCAAAGCCGTTATTGGGGTGAAAAAGGACAAAGGCACCTGCGTGGAAGGTGTTCAAAGTCCGTTTATCCATGACGATCTGGCCAACGGGACCTGCTACCATTATGTCGTGACCGTGGTCACGCAAAAGGGGGAGAGTCTCGAGTCTCAAGAGGTCATGGCGATTCCCTCGCCCTATCTGTTGGCGATGTGCATCGGTCGAGAAGGCGTGGATGATGGGGAGTTCAGTTCGCCCACGGGAATCACGCTCGACAAGGACGGCAATATCTACGTCGCCGACACCGATAACCATTCGATTCAGAAGATCGACAAGTCCGGGAAGTTTGTGGCGCGATGGGGCGGCGATCCTTCTTCGCAGGAAGGGAGCTTCTACTATCCGCGCGGCTTGGCCGTCGGGCTGAACGACGTGCTGTACATCGCAGACAGCGGCAATAACCGCATTCAGAAATTCGATCTCAACGGCAATCCGATGCAGGCCTGGGGCAAGTTCGGTTTTGCGTGGCGCGGGGCCGACCTGGGCAAGTTCGACGTGCCTTGGGGACTCGCGACGGACGCAGAAGGGAATCTGTACGTCTCAGACACGAGCAATGCGCGCATTCAGAAGTTCACGTCTGACGGGCAGTCCCTGCTCAAGTGGGGCCGCGATGGGAGCTTCGACGGCGCCTTCTTTTTCCCCCGTGGCGTGGCGGTCGATTTTGTCGGCAATATCTTCGTTGCCGATGAAAGCAATAATCGCATTCAGAAGTTCGATACCCGTGGAAGCTTCCTTGCCAAGTGGGGGCGAGAGGGGGCGGGCCCCGGCCAATTCAAGTCTCCCTGGGGGATCGCATGCGATGCGCTCGGTAATGTCTATGTCGTTGATACCGGCAACCACCGCATTCAAAAGTTCGACGGCAACGGGACGTTCCTTTGTGCCTGGGGAAACCGCGGGAAGACGGAAGGACAGCTCAATTTTCCATACGGGATCGCAGTCGACAAAGAAGGCGCAGTCTATGTGGTCGACAGCGGCAATGGCCGCATTCTGAAGTATGTGCCGACGGACGAAGAGCTCAATCGCGGGAAGGATGAGACGTCAACCGATCAGGCGCCGAGCGTGACTCCAGCGCCCCGCAGCGTGGCGGTCAAAGCCGGGGATACGGAAGCCTTCTTGAGTTGGATGGCGGTTCCCGGCGCGCAGTCCTACAACCTGTATTTCAATACGGTTCCGAAGCTCACGACTCAGACGGCGACAAAAATCGAAGGTGTGACGAATCCCTATACACATACCGGTCTCTCGAACGATATCCCCTACCACTATGCCCTGACCGCGGTATTCGAGACCGGCGCCGAAAGCGAGTTGTCGGATGAAGTGACGGTGACGCCGGTGCTTATCGATATCACGGCGCCGCAAAATCCCTATGCCGTGATCAATCATGGCGCGTTCATGACGAACACGCCGGAAGTCATCGTCACGATTTCAGCCAACGACGTGGATACCGGAGTCGCAGCGTACTTTGTCTCCGAGGCGCCGATGACTCCCACAGCGGGGATGCCGGGATGGGTGGAGGTG
>JACQEY010000181.1 GCA_016200355.1 Nitrospirota bacterium | reverse complement strand
TGCCGTTCGTCCGGCGCAAACGCGAGCGGCTTATGTCCTTTTTACGAAGCGAAACCACTGAGGACGAACTGCTTGTCGAGTTTCAGGGCGAACGAGTGGTGCAATCGACACGCCGGGCGGTAGCCCGCTATACCGTGCATAACTATCCTGGACATATTCTTAATATCGTGGCGTCGAAACGGAATATGGCTCAGACGGTGGTCGATACCAGACATGTTTGGGCAGAGTTTGCAAGCAAAGGGAGTCAGACCGTGCCGGTCGCTGCCACCGACTCAGGGCTTCTCCTTACCTCACCGCATGTCGGAGAAGTGACAGCGCATCTCCAGGCCTTTCTTGCCGTCGATGCTCAAAACGAGAAAGACCGCGACTACCGTACTCGTGATATGCGCGCATAAGTTTCATCTCCTTCCTTTGTGAACGTGAGGCCGTTCGGCGATGCCATTCAGACGATTTCTCCGCTTTGTTGTGCAGCGTTCAAGATCCATGGCCTGGCTCATGGTCTGTGTCGGTGTCTTGTCAGGTCTCTTGAGCGCCGGGGTTCTGGCTCTCATTAATCATGTACTCCATCATTCCTCCGAATATTCCTTCCTCGTGATACTGGGGTTTGTCGTCCTCGTCTCCGGGAAACTTCTGTCGAACCTGTGGTCCCAGCTCCTGCTCGTTCGATTCTCACAAGACACGATTTTAGAACTCTCTTTGTCGCTCTGCGCGAAGATCGTGCGGGCTCCGTTGCGTCGTTCCGAGCAGCGAGGCGCCGCCAATATTTTCGTCACGCTGACGGACGACGTCAGTTGGGTCACTTGGGCAATCCAATGTTTCCCTCAATTGATCATGAACGCGGCAGTGGTGTTGGGTTGCGGGCTCTACCTTGCCTGGCTGTCGTGGGCTACGTTTCTGGGAGTGGTCGGAGTCACGGTGCTCGGTGCCCTGGGGTATCAGTGGCTGCACACCAGCGCGGTGAGTGTCATCTATGCAGCCCGCGAGGCCAGGGCCGAGTTGTTTCGGCATTTTCGTTCCCTTACGGATGGGCTGAAAGAGTTGTTGATGCATCGGGCGCGTCGGCAAGAATTTGTGAATCAGGAAGTGCGCGGAGCAGCGGAATCGTATCGCCGAACGAATTTGGAGGCCACGCGGAGGCACGCTCTTGCGGAAGCTTGGACTCAGGTCTCGTTTTATTCCCTCATTGGCTTCATAGTCTTTCTGTTTCCATCTATGGTGACGGTGTCCTCTGAGGCCCTGACCGGGTATGTGGTAGCCATCCTCTATATGATGGGACCTATTTGGAGTATCATCGGTGCGGTACCAACCCTTGAGCGAGGCCAAGTGGCATTGGAGAATATTGAACGATTAGGCGTGTCTCTGGACATCGGCCACGAGGAAGTCCAGACGTTAGAGTTGGCAGGCCTTGAGGCGGGGACCTCTCCTATTGTGAAATGGAACGATGTCATGTTTTCGTATGGCGAGGAGAAAGGGGTTGAAGCGCCCTTTACGCTTGGTCCAATCAGTCTTGAGCTGCATCCTGGCGAACTGGTGTTTGTCATCGGAGGGAATGGGAGCGGAAAATCTACCTTCGTGAAAGTTCTTGCAGGACTGTATCAACCCCTACAGGGAGACGTAACGTTGGCTGGCACGATGATCACCGATGCAAATCGGGAGTGGTACCGTGAACATTTCTCGGTCGTATTTTCAGACTTTCACCTCTTCAATAAGCTTTTGGGCCAGTCGGATTCTCAAGCCGAGAGGTTCGCGTCCCAATACTTGCGATTGCTGCACATGGATCAGAAAGTCTCTGTGCATGAACGCGCCTTCTCGACCCTCGACCTCTCGCAGGGGCAGCGAAAACGGTTGGCGCTTGTCACGGCCTACTTGGAGGATCGCCCTATCTATGTCTTCGATGAATGGGCGGCGGACCAAGATCCGCAGTATAAGGAAATATTTTACAAGACATTGCTTCCGGACCTGCGTGAGCGGGGGAAATTGGTTATTGTCATCACTCACGACGACCGGTATTTCCACCTCGGCAATCAGGTCATTAAATTGGAGGACGGCAAGGTAGTGGAATATCTAAAAGCCGGGGTAGGCGACCGTCGACTGTAACGATGCTTCCATTCTGCCGCATGCCTGCATTCAGGACAGCGATGTGCTGATTTCATTTCAGTCAATTGAGCATGTGACGGGTGCTGAGTGGCAGGGCCATTCCCGCCTCGAACTGAATACCGTTCATCTCTGGGGGATTGATCTCGACGGATCACCACGTTGTGTGGAGCGATGCGCGCAGTGGTTAGACAAAGAAGAACAGCACAGGGCCGCGCGCCTGGTTCGAAAGGAGGACCGACAGCGCTACGTGTTTGCGCATGGAGGGCTCAGGACGGTGCTCAGCCGGTATCTTGGAATCGCCCCCGATTTAGTAGAGCTGTGCCGCAATGAGGCAGGCAAGCCATTCGTGACGAGGAAGTCACGAGATCAGTCCGTGATTACGTTTAATATGTCCCATGCGCATGGCCGTGCACTCATCGCGGTTTCAATGGGGCAGGAGGTCGGAGTCGATTTGGAACGAATTCGTTCGGATGTAGAGGCTGCGAAACTTTCTGAGCGTTTCTTTGCTCCCTCCGAACATGCCACGATCATGCAGTTGAGCCAAAAGCAGCGCATAGCGAGATTCTTCCGTTATTGGGTTGCGAAAGAGGCGGTGCTTAAGGCGCAAGGTATTGGACTCCTGGCCTTGAGTCAGTGCGAGATCCTCCTGGGGGCGGACGGACTCAGTGCAGAGGTCCTGGTCCCCGCGGGCTCACCGCTCCAAAGTAATTGGAGGGTACGCCTCCTCTCATGTGATGAGGGATGGGAAGCCGCAGTGGCTGCTCAGGGGGGAGACTGGGTCGCACGGTGCAGTCTAGCAGAATGCTGAATTTTGTTTGTTTTGTTTATTTGGTTCATTTGGTTAGTGCCATTCAAGCAAATAATCAAACAGACGAGGCTAGAGCGGTGAGGCCTCGCGGAGTTCCTTGAAGAACTTCTGAATAAGGGCTTGACTTTCCTGTTCGAGAACCCCGCCGGTTACTTGCACTCTGTGGTTCAACTTCGGCTCTGTTGGCAGGTCAAACAGTGATCCACAGGCGCCGCCTTTCGGATCCCACGCCCCAAAGATGACTCGGGGAATCCTTGCTAAGATGATGGCGCCGATACACATCGCGCAGGGCTCGATGGTCACGTAGAGGGTCGTGTCGGTCAATCGCCATGTGCCCAGTGCGGTCGCTGCGGCGCGGATCGCAATGACCTCTGCATGGGCCGTGGGGTCCTGCCAGAGTTCACGATAATTGTGTGTCTGTGCCAGAACCTGGCCGTCTTGAACGATCAAGGCAGCGATCGGTACTTCACCGACGATTTGTGCCCGGGCTGCTTCTTCCAGGGCCATCCGCATGAACGCGAGATCCTGTGCGCGGTCGTCTCCTGGCACTGTTCTCCCCTCAACTCAGCGGCTGGAATCCTAGCATGGAAGTTTGTCGAGAAAGAAGTGGTGCGCGAACGGGATGCTGAAAAAGTCTGCCAGCAGAAGAGGATCGTTATTTGGGTAAACAAGACCAACTAGACAAACAAAACAAACCAGATCAACCAGATGAACCAGACAGATCGGGCTAGGACCGACTCAGGAGATATATCGGTCCGGTTGGTTGCGGGTGGCCGTCTGAGGGTTCGAGGCTGACGGCAAAGGTCTTCGCATCCGTGAAGCTCAGCACCTTCTTGACCAAGAGATGGGTGGTCTCTCCGGTATCCATCTGAAAGGTCCCGATGCTGATGGGTTTGTCGCGAATGGTCTACAGCTGGTAGGTCGTGTCGGTGGGACATTCCGGCAGGTTCACGGAGTAGAGCCAGGCTTTCTGAGTTCGAGAATCGTACAGCAGGAATCCTGTGGCGTGTTTCGCCAAATCTGATCCGATAAGGGAGACGGCCTTGACGTTAGGGACTCGAAGGAGCGCCGCTAATTCGTCTTGCGGAGTTCCGGCGACGTGAGCGCCGCCTTGCCGACTGAGTTGAGCGCGAGTGTCTTCCAGTGCAGCTTCACGCTGGGCCAGCTGTTCTTTGGTTTCCGCGACGTCGTTTGTTCCTGCTGCAGTTCGTTGCGTAATTCGACGAGGGTTTTGGCTTGGTCGCCGACCTCGCGTTGCACCACGGCAAGCGTCGCCGACTTCTCCTGGAGCGACATGCGCAAGGTTTAGACAAGTTCGTCGAATATTCGATAGAAAACACTCAGCAACCAGGCGTCGCACATGCGCAAAGTTCTAGCCGCGGTAGTTGGGGACGTAAGGCATCAGAGTTTTTCAAGATAGGCGAAAATCGTGTCTTCAAATGCCTGCCCGATCCAGGATTTCCTGCCCCTTCCATGCTACGGTGGGACATGTGACCTCGCTGTTACGAACGAGCAAACACCTGCCTGCATGTCGCGGCGAGAAAGAACTCACTGGATATCGGAGAGTGTGGAAGGCTGAGAGGAGCCGATAAAGAAGAAGTACCCGCCGTTGTACCACATGTGCATCAGAATCGAGGGGACCGTGGAACCGAACCGATCACGAAGATAGCCGAAGGCCAGGGAGGGAAAGAACACCAGGACCGTCCATATCGGGCTATGGCTCCAGAGGTGACAGACCGTAAACAGTAGAGAGACGAAAATATTTGCGCCACTCAGACCACATACCCACGGTCGTATCCAGCCACGTTCGATAAGTTCGCCCTGGAACAATCCTCGAAACAGCAGCTCTTCCCAGAGAGGGTACCAGACGACGACCGAGGCAAAGCCTAACGACCATATCTGAACAAGAGATATCGAATGAACGGGAATGGCCCATGCCATGATGGCCCACGTCAACGGAGCGGCGCCGGCACAGAGAAGAAAGGCCAGGTCCGATGTGCGGTCAGCCTCATTCGCGCGTCGCTTTATTCTCATTAATAACAGACCAAGGACAACAAGAAACAACGCCGGTAACATCGCATCACCTGTTCCCGTTCTGTCGAGCGTACAACCTCCGCCGCCACCGCCTGACGGAGCTGCCGCTGGGGCAGGTGGCGTAGTGGCAGCGACAATGTATGTCGCGGTATAGGTAGCCGGAGCGGTCCCGGTAATATTATGCGATTGGGGGAGTCCATCGGACCAGGAGTCAAAGCTATAGGTGGTACCCGTCAGGGTCTGGGGTGTGCCGGCACTCACGGAGTTCACGGATCCCAGGATGACGGTTCTCGTAAAGGGGGTGGGAGAGCTGCTACTCCCGACAGCCAGCTGCAAGCCCGAGTGATTTGACGCAAAGTTTAATGTGACAGTTTGCGGATCAAGGGAGATGCTCTTGGTATCCGTCAGGCCCCCAGCATCCGTCACCGTCAATTTGATTTCGATGTATGAATAGTATTCGTGATCAGGAGCCGAAAAGGAATCCGTCGTGACGCCAGAAAAAGACTGAATCGGATGCGTGTGACAGGTTGGGGGGAAGGGACAATGGTGCATGATCAGCTCCCACGAAAACGCAGAGGACGGGAGCACCTCGTTCGGATCTGTGGCGTGTCCGCTAAATGTAATCAATTGGCCGACCTGCCATTTGGTAGTCGCGACTGGAGCATCAATAAACGCCGTGGGGGAAGAGTTCCCTACATTGATCGAGACGCTTGCGATGTTCGATGCTCCTTGATTGTCCGTCACTTTGAGCTGCACGTTGTAGAGTTTCACCTGCGTGTATGTGAAGGAGGTCAGGGCGGTAGCGGCATCGCCGAAGGTTCCGTTGCCGTCCAGGTCCCATGAATACGTCAGGGTATCTCCTGCATTCGGATCGCTTGAGGCACTCCCATCAAAGCTCACAGTAAGAGGAGCTGGCCCGGACAACGGCGCGGCCTGAATGACGGCAGTGGGGGCCTGATTGCCGCTCGTGAACTGGATGTGTCGGATGGTCCCTCCATTGAAGTCCACATAGAACACATCTCCCCCTGGCCCAATTTGCAGGTCTACTGGACTTGCGGCGCCGGCCACAAACGTAGCTCTGGTCAACGGATCGGGCAAGCCGTTCGCCCCTGTGAACATGCTCCAAATACAGTTACGGGAATTGTCGGCGAAGAACAGCGCGCCCTGATACGAGGCGGGATAGGTTACACTCTGATTGAACGCCAGTCCCGTGATGGCCGAACCGTTGCTGGTTGGGCATGTTTCTCCGGCCACTACTGGCTGGGTATGACTGTAGGTAAAATAGGGAGCGGTGCGCCCACCTGGCTGGGCATAGAGGCTTTGACAAATGTTTAGACCAAGCGCTTGGTAACCCGGCTGAGGGGCGGGTCCTTCGTAACAGGGCCAGCCGAAGTTACTCACGGTGGAACTTAAGACATTGGGAATCCGGTCAATCTCCTCCCAGGCGCTCCACCCTACGTTACCGATCCAGAATTCATTGGTTCCGGGTCTGACCGTAAACCGAAAGGGATTGCGGAACCCGTAGCCCACGATGCGTTGGGCGTTGGGGTCTGGACTGGAGAAGAGGGGATTATCGGAGAGGCCCAAGCCAGTGAACGGATCAACCCTGATGAGGGTGCCACTTAATACCGCCGTACTTCCGGGCGTGACCCGGCGAAGACTCTGGGCTCTGGTCGCGCCACCTTCCGCCGTTGGAGGGGTCTGAACGCCACCGATCCCAGTCGGTGGATCACCTAAGGGATTCAGTGGGCTACCAGCCTGGCCGTAATCAGCAAAGGTAAAACTGGCCCCCTCCCCACCAGATGCATACAGCGCCCCGTCTGCGCCAAACATCAGGGCCCCAATCGAGTGACTGGGAAACTGTTGGCCCCACTCTTCGACGAGGACCGATTCGGTTCCGGTCGAGACACTGCTGCCGGACGCTGCTTCAAGCCTTGACAGCCGGCCACTCACGACACACCCGTTGGTGGTCGCGCCTGGAGGGTTGGGACACCCATCTGACGTGGCGCCAGGTGAGCCCCACCGCGGCACTTGGGGATTCGTGGGGTCTTTATCATAGGTATAGAGAACGTAGACCGAGGGCACCGTGGGAAAATTCGGGTGCAGTGCCAACCCGAGTAGCCCCCGGTCCCAAAAAGCATGCACATTCGTCCGTAAGTCATGGAACAAAGTTGGAGTGGTTGCTGAGAGATTTGCGAATACCCATATAAGCCCACTTTTTTCCGCGACAAAGACCCGTCCATCCGGAGAAAAGCGAACAGCGGTAGGCTGTGTCAGCCCTGAGAGCACAATGGATTCTGAGAACCCCGCCGGCAAAGTCGCTGCCTGGACGGGGCTGGTGATCGAGCCGAGGAGGCAAGTAATTGCTGTAGAGGCTATGAGTAACGAGGAAATATATTTGTTGATCATTTGCATCTCCTAAGAAGGCGTATTCAATTAATATTGCGTTCCAAAGCTTTCAGGCCCCCGATCGAATATCCGCAATCAGGGAATCCGGCAGGAGAAAGACAGCCAGAATGCTTGAGGAGGCCGGATGGAAAAGAATTAACGCAGGCAAAGTTAAAAATCCAAGGTTGGTTTTGCAAGGTTGGTTTTGATGGTAGTGCAGCGCGCTCAAGGTGTCTATCCCCCGGAGGAGGGGCATGCGGTCACAATTACAGGGATTCAGACAAGTATTCTTGGCCAACATACGACTCAATCCCTCGCGCTCCATGAGGCGTAGTCGTCGGTACTGGACCATGTCCAACTTCTTGGTTTTCCTGGAGTGACTGGGATACGGGTGTTGGACTAGAACCTTGAGCCAGGACTATCGCTTTCTCGAGACCAGGCAAGTCCACGGACAATGCCCATGTGGAATCGTTTAATGCGACCTTGCGGCGGTAGTGTCCCAATGCCCACTGGTTCGAGTCACTGCGGGACGCTCAAGAACGGATCGAGGTCTGGTGGCAGGAGTATAATGATAGTCGGACTCATCGGGCACTATAGGATCGGACGCCCGGGGAATTTACCAGGGCCGTTGCATATAATCCCTCGGCGAGCCCCTAATCACCGCTGCAAACTCTTACTAGTTGGTCTTGTTCAACCAAACAAACCACATACATGGGATAGACCACACTCACGAGATACTGCCTGGTGGTTGTAACGGACAGACTCCTAAGAGCGACTCAGAAGATATATCGGTCCGGTTGGTTGGGGGCGGCCTCCTGAGGGCTCAAGGCTGACGGCAAAGGTCTTCGCGTCCGCGAAGCTCGTCACCTTTCTGGACAGTAGATGAGCGGTTTCTCCGGCACCCATCTGAAAGGTTCCGATGCTTACGGGTTTGTCATGAATGGCCCAGAGCTGATAGGTCGTGCCGGTGAGACTTTCCGGCAGGTTCATGGAGTAGAGCCAGACATTTTGCGTTCGAGCATCATACAGGAGGAACCCCACGGCCCGTTTTGCCAAGTCCGATCCGGTCAGAGACACGGCTTTGACATTGGGAATTCGAAGGAGCGTGGCCAATTCATCTTGCGGAGTCCTGCCGGTACGGGCGTTGCCTTGCTGGCTTAATTCACCACGCGTTTCTTCCAGTTCCGCCTCACGCTGGGCCAGCTGCTCCTTGGCTTCCGTGGCTTCGTTCGTTCGTTGCTGTAAGGCGTTGCGTAATTCGGCGAGAGCTTTGGCTTGGTCGCTGACCTCGCGTTGCATGCCGGAAAGCTTCACCGACTTTTCCTGGAGCGATGCTTCGAGCTGCTGAATGTTCGATGTGGCGATAGAGCGTTGTGTCGACACATTCCATGCGAAATATCCGCCGATCGCCACGATTAGGAGTGTGGCGAAGCCCAGAGCCCAGGGTAGAGACGACGATCGGGCAGGGGCGACGGGAGGGAAGAGATGGCTCATCCATTCGCCCGGCTCCAGACTTTGCCGAGTCGGTTCGTTCGGTGCTGCTTCTGCTGGAATCGATGCGGGGTTTCGCTCAGCCATGATGGTGGCTTTGAGGGAGCGTGGAGGCGCGATCGGACTGAGACTGAACGGGAGAAGCGCGGCGATGGATTGATAGTCCTTCAGCGCACTGTGACAAGAGGCGCAGCCGGAGAGTAAATGGGCTTCCAGCGCCTGTCGCTCGATCCGGTCCAGTGCACCTGCAGCATACAAAGGAACCGATTCTTCGAGTTCTTCATGCGTCATTGGAGGTCACCCTGGTTCCCCCACCGTTGGAGGCCATCTCGGAGTTTGGACATTCCCAGTTTAATCCGTGTCTTGACGGTCCCTAGCGGCTGATTGAGCCGTATGGCAATCTCGGCATGGGAGAGTCCTTCGTAGTATGCGAGTTCGATCGCATGTTGTTGCGCCTGGGGTAATCCTGCCACAGCTGCTCCGACCGCGAGACGCAGTTCTTCCTCAGCCTGCGTCTCAAGCGGGCTTGGGCCAGGGTCGGCCACCTGTTCAGCGATTCTGGCATCCAGCGAGTTCGTAGCCCGATAGCCTCGTGCAGCCCTGGCCCGTAGCTGGTCGATGGCTCGACTCTTGGTGAGGGTGACCAACCATGCAACTGGGGTTCCACGCCCGACGTCATAGCGGGAGACTTTCCGCCAGATTTCCAAATAGACATCCTGCAAGAGTTCCGCCGCTTCCTCGCGATTCCCCAAAATTCTGACTGCCAGCGTAAATAAGAGCATGCTCGAATGGTCATAGAGCTGGCTGAACGCCTGCTGATCGCCTTTGGCTACGAGGGCCAGCAAGGTTTGGTCGATCATCGAGGTGGTGTGTTGAGAGGGTTTGTCCATAATGCGAGCGAGGTATGAGAGAAAAACAGAATCTACCCATGCCCGCCACGACTATAACACTCTACGGAAGGCATGGGCAAAAGGATGTGTGTTTTGGCAGGATGCTGAAAAAGTCCGCCAGCGTAAGAAGACCGTTGTTTGGTCTGTCTGGTTTGTCTGGTTTTTTGGTTGAACGAAACTAACCAAATAAACAAAACAAACCAGATCAACCAGACAGACCGGGCTTGTGCCAGATGTGTAGGCCATCGAAGTTCTACTTTATTGAATGGTTTTTTCGCAGCCTGCTAGGTTGTTTGAGGGGCACACAAGATTTGTCGGAATACCGATTCCAGACCGGCGTCTCGGAGAGATTGGCGGAGCAGGAGTGACTCTGTAGCCGGATCGTATTGAGCCAATCGCCATGGCCCCAGGCGGACGACGTAACGCGCCGATTGTTCTCCGATAGAGGTAGCGAGAGATTCGGCCATGTGTGGAAACATTGGGAGTGCAAACGAGGCAATCTTGGAATGGGAGGGGAGAGACTGGAGCGGCGCAGGAGTAAGGACCTCGACCACGGCTATCCATCGGAACAGTATGGCCAGCATAGACTGGAAGAGTGAGAGTCTCGCAAGAATACGAATCGTCTGCCTGGCGGATTGGACAACGACAGTCCGAACATGACTCTTGAGGTTGCTCGGTTCTGCTGCGGCTGATGACATGCGTGGGTGTTGACCGAGAGCTACGTGAGTGCCATGGCGCATCACTCCCGTGACCACTCCGATCACAGAGCCTGCCTGAACGATCTCATAGGCGCCCTGCGTGGCGTCGCCTCTCGTCGAGAGCGTGCCTTGTGGATCAATGGCAGTAATGCGATGGCAGACGAGCAGGGTGTCGTTCCTGAATACTACGATTGTGCCAACGGCGAGGGAGATCGGAGGGCTGAGTTCCAATCTGTCGCCTTCTTGGATTGTCGGCGTCATGCTCGATGAAACAATACGCGGCTCGATCATGCCCTTCAGGAGAGTCAGCTGAAGTTCGTCCGGTAAATCATGAGCAGAAAAACGACCATCCAAGGTGAGAGGGGGTAAGAGCTGAATCATAAGGACGTCCTTGCGGTGCGTTCAAAGACGAGCCGGATCAGCATGCGAGTGATCAAGATGTTTGCCGCTCGTGCCAGGTGCCACCATCTGGCGATTTTGGTGTGCCGGGGCCGCGTCACACTCTCACACCCATATCGACAAGCCAGGAAGAGCGACGAGGGGAAGAGGGTGCGGCGAAGCCAGGCAAGCCTGTGCCCTGGCGGTTGCGTAATCCACAATAAAAAATGTCCAAGTTCCGGGAGGGGCTGAGTCGTCACCAATCGTCGGAAAAGAATTTCCAGTGTCTGTTCAATCATGGTCGATGGCGCGAGTTCCCGAATGGCGGTTGCAGGAATTCCTGTTGATGGGTTCGACCATGCCAGCTGGCGCAAGCCGTGGTAGAGAGGAATCTTGAGGTGACGTCGGCGTGCCTCCTCGACAATCGTGGGCCAGTGGAGAGGCTCCTTCTCGATCAGCAACCGGAGGTCGGTGAAAAAGGAGGGGCCGAGTTGCCCTCGGTGGACGACTGCGTAGGCGGTTAGATAGAGCAACAGGTCGTCGGAGGCCAGTTGCTTGATCGTCAGCTTACCGAGTGGCCGAGTTCGAGCTCGCTCCCACAGCGCTGCAAGTCCCTCTTCGTCGAGATACCAGAGGTTCGAAACCAGATCCAGAGAGAGTGTGCAGTGGGATGAACAATAGGCCGGGTTGCCGTCGATCTGTTGTGCAAATCCGATCTCAATCAACAGCCGATGAATGGCTGGAAGGTCTTGTTCATGGACCAACAGATCCACGTCGGAGAGAGGTCTTGTCCCACGCACTCCATAGAGGCGTGAGAGCAGATCGGCCCCTTTCAGGAGGATACACTCAATGCCCTGCTGCTGGAATGCCAGGCCAACGAGTTCATATTCGTCGAGCAGACGTTTGTTGATCAGGCTGACCTGGGTGTAGGCGTCAGCGAGGTCGTCGAGGGTCGAGGAGGGCATGGGTGTGATGCTCCAATTGCGCCCACTCCTTATAGTGCGGGAGGCAGGAACTCATGTCCCCGGTTTCAAGCCACGCATCGCTCCGTCCCTGGCGGCAGTGGGGACGCACCTCACAGGTTGGACATTCGTACTGCTGACTCGGGTGCGCCTGGTCGACGGTCTGCTTGAGAATCTCCCAGCCTTCTTTCACCGAGCCGGTACGGAGATTATAACCAGGGATCGGGAAGGCGGTGCAGAGGTTCATTTCGCCATAGGGAGTGATCGCAAATCGGCTCTGGCCGCAGGCGCATTCGATGAAGGACTGGTTGACTGAACAGGATTCCTCCGGTGTGGGTGTCCACTTATAAGAGAGAAGGTCCTGATCGATTCGGACTTTTTCGTCAGGGGCAAGGCGATATTGTAACGGTGTCCGATCGCCGGTGACGGAGGACATGATCTCCAGACAGTATTGGAATTTCATGTGCAGGGATTCCACCAGTTGCCGGCAGGCCTGGATCTCCTCGCAATTGATGGTCGTCACCGGCATTCGGACGACGACGGGCAGCGCGGCAGCGGCAAGATTGAGCAGGCCCTGTCGAAACTGCCGATAGGATCCTGGGACTGCGGTCATCCGCTCATAGACCGCCTCGGTCGCACCATAAATGGAGATGTTGATCTGACTGACACCCACCTCCTGGAGGAGATGGGTGAATGATGGTGTGATGCGGGTGGCGTTGGTCATGAGGTGAATCATCAATCCCTGCCGACGCGCATGTCGAAGAATGTCGCCGATGTCGGGGCGCACGCTCGGCTCGCCTCCTGTGAAGGTAACAGTGAGCACACCAAGATCGGCGATCTGGTTCAAGAGCGCACAAATCTCGGAGATGGTGAGTTCATGGGGTAGGGCGCGATGCGTGGGATTATAGCAATGGACACATCGCAGGTTGCAGCCGTAGGTCAGTTCGAACGTGACTCCTTCTGGTTGGCGCGTCTTTGCAGCCTTGAGAGAAACGGCATTCAGGAACTCTTCCGATGCGATCGTCTTCATGCGGACCCTACCGGATGAAGCAGCCGTTGAGCCAGGATGTAGTCCACGATATCGGGAGTTTTCAGCGGCGCGAGCGCCCGGCAGTCGACTTGTTGAACAAGATTTCCGATGACCTCCATAGTCGACTCCATGGCTGCGCGGTCCCAGAGCGGCAGGAAGCTCTGGCGTATGAGTTCTTGTGCGACGGTGCGTGGAGACATGGTAGATGTCGTATGTTTGTCCGTGCCGTGGCTGATGCAATAGAGTTGAGTAAGGGGGCAGCT
>JACQEY010000166.1 GCA_016200355.1 Nitrospirota bacterium | reverse complement strand
TCATTAAATATGCCACGTTCTGGGAATTGAGTCGCAAGGAAGCGAGCCTGGCGTCGGTCGGTGGAGGGGATAGGGGGAGGCGATGAAGGTCAGCGCGTTCACCATCTGCCGGAATGCGGTGAAATTCGACTTTCCGATTGTGGAAGTGATCAACTCCACCCTGCCGATCGTGGACGAATTCATCGTGAATGTCGGCCAGTCGGATGACGGCACGTTGGAATTGATCCGCTCGATCGGCTCGGACAAGATACGCATCGTCGAGTCGATCTGGGACGATTCCATGAAAAAGGATGGGTTGCTGTTTTCTCACGAGACCAATATCGCCTTGGCGCGTTGCACCGGGGATTGGGCGCTGTATCTCCAGGCCGATGAAGTGTTGCATGAGCGGGATTACGACACGATTCGCGCCGCTATGCGGGACCACCTGGCCGATGCGTCGGTTGTGGGCTTTACGTTTCGGTACCTGCACTTTTACGGGGACTATTGGTCGCTCAATCCATGGGCCTATCATCGGGCGGTTCGGATCATCCGCAACGACGGCCAGGTCGAATCCTGCGGCGATGCGGTGGGGTTTTGGCTGAAGTCTGATCAGGGCTGGTTGCAAAGCGTGCATAAGGACCGGATCAAGCCTTCCGGCGCGACCATCTACCATTACGGCTGGGTCAAGCCGGGGACGGTCTTGCTGGACAAGTTTCGCTATCAGATCGCGCGGCATCATGGCGACAAGCCCGGCGCCGACCAAGCGAAGATGTTGGCGCAGGCGGCCTACGGGTTCGAAGACTACGACATCATGAAGAACTTTTCCGGTACGCATCCGGCCGTGATGTCAGACCGCGTCGCGCGCTATCCGGTGCTCAAGCCAGGGCGCAATCGTTGGCTGAATCCTGATTTTTACCGGGCGGTGTTGAAGCGGGGATTCCGGGGATAAAACTCGTTAGGCGTGAGGCGTAAGGGGTTAGGCGTGGTCAGCGAAAATTCTACAGGATCAGGTTCTCGGGGGGATTCTCGTGCTCTCGAATCTTCACCCCGCACAGCGTCTATTGCAGCAGTGGTGATTACCAAGGACGAAGAGCGGAATATGGCTGCCTGTCTGGAGTCTCTCACGTGGGCGGACGAGATCGTTGTGGTAGATGCCTACAGTACGGACCGAACCGTTGAGGCGGCGAAGCAGTACACGGACCGGGTCTTCGTCAGGGCCTGGCCGGGGTTCGGGCCGCAAAAGAATTTCGGGATGGATCAGACTGACGCAGAATGGATTCTCGTGGTGGATGCGGACGAGCGGGTTCCGGACCCGCTGCGTGACGAGATCCTGCGCGTCATTCGTGCCGGGGTTCCCGCCGATGTGGCGGGGTTTGAAATTCCGCGGCGCAACTTTTTCTATGGGCGGTGGATCAGGGGCGGTGGAATCTATCCCGATCACCAATTAAGACTCTTCAGACGGT